>DATDJZ010000038.1:0-4736 GCA_036520315.1 Solirubrobacterales bacterium
GGTGCCCGGAGTCTCAATCGGCAGGCCGGCCTCGAGCCAGGCGTTGCGGGCGATGTTGATGCCCTGCTCACCGAATTGCTGCACGCAGCCGGCGACCACGTCCTCGACCTCTGATGGGTCGATACCGGCACGCTCGATCACAGCGCCGTAGGTTGTGGCGAGAAGATTCGAGGCATGGACGTCCTTGTAGTAGCCCTTCTCCTCGTGACCACGGCCCACCGGAAGGCGGGCGGCCTCCACGATCACGACCTCACGTCCACCGAACTTTCCGTTCTCAGCCACCACTTGCCTCCTCAGTCGGTTTCTTCAAGCAACCAAGTCTCGTAGACCTGAGCATACACGTCCTGACTGGCGAGTCAGCCAGTGCCCCGCCCGGCCTCCTCGATCGCCCGCTCGCGATCGAAGAAGGCAGCCATCCGGAGTGGCCGATCCTCGGCGTCCTCGACCGTGTTCGCTGAGCTCGAGTGCCTCGAATCGGTTGCCCTGGTTTCGACCAGCTCGTCGATCAATTGGCTGCGGCGGCTCGCCACGACCCCGACTCTACGCCGTGGTACGAGCCCAGACCCGCAGGCGCGACCTGGGTCAGGTTGGCCGTGATAGACACCCCGCGTGGCGGGCGGCCCTACATATGAGCGACCGGCGATCGCGGGGAGCGGGACGATCGCCTGCGGACTCGCCGCCTGCGCGAGCGTGGCTTCGCCGGTCCTGCTGCTGGCGCGCTCGGACGCCTCGGCCTGGCGAGCCGAGGAGCAGGCCCACTCCCTGTCCACGAAGGTGGACGGCGCGGACGCCAAACGGATCAACGTGAGCACCGACATCGGTCAGCTGGCCGAGTCGGACCTGGTCGTCGAGGCGATCGTCGAGGAGCTGGGCCCGAAGGTTGATCTGCTCAAGGCCGCCGGCGACGCCTCTGCCGACGCAGACCTCGCCACCACCACCTCCTCCCTCTCCCTCGATGAGCTCGGCTCGCAGAGCGGCCACGCCGATCGGGTATTCGGCCTGCACCCCTTCAACCCCGTGGTCAGGATGGAGCTGATCGAGCTCTGCCTCCCCGGCTCGGCCCGCGAGGAGATCCGCCCGCGCGCGCGGGCCTGGGGCGAGGCAATCGGCAAGACGGTGGTCGAAGTGCCGAACGAGCCCGGCTTCGTCGTCAACCGCCTGCTCTTCCCCTACCTGTTCGACGCGGTCCGCCTGATGGAGCAGACGGGGATGGGGGCTGAGGACGTGGACCGCTGCATGACCCTCGGCGCCAACTACCCGATGGGGCCCCTGGCGCTGCTCGATCTGATCGGCGTGGACGTGGCGGTGGCGATCGGTGAGGCCCTGCACGGCGACAGCGGCGAGGAGCACCACCGCCCGCCCGGCCGCCTGATCGCGCTCGTGGATGAGGGGAAGCTCGGCCGCAAGTCCGGTGCCGGCTTCTACGAGTACGACTAGTCGCCGCCGCCGTTCAGGTTGACGACGAGCTGGGCGACGGTCTCGCCGACCTGCTCCAGCACCGCCGGGTCGAGCTTGTCGACCGTGTCATCGACCGTGTCCGCGTAGGTGTAGTTGAAGTCGATCAGGTCGATGGATGAGATTCCCTGCTCGAGGAACGGGATGTGGTCGTCGATGACACCACCCTGGACGCCCGCCGGGAAGATCTCCGTGGTGCCGACCTGCGCCGCCGCCTCCCGGAGCTGCTCCCAGAGCGCCTGGTTCGAGTTCGCCTCGCGCCTGATTCGAGCGTCTCGATTGGCGATGTAGTCGAGCAGGATCATGTCCCCGATCTCGCCGGGGTGGGCGGCCGCGTACGCCCTCGATCCGCGAAGCGCGCAGAAGGCGAAGTCCCTGTCGGTGCATCCGGGCGGGTCCTCCTCGCCATCGAAGAGGACGAAGCGGATCTCGCGGTGGTCCTCGGGCAGCTCAGCGGGAAGCCTGCGGGCGAGCTCCATCACCGCGGCGGTGCCCGCCGCGCTGTCGTTCGCGCCGACGAAATTCTGCGGGTGCCACTCGGTGTCGTAGTGAGCGCCGATCAGGATCGCCGGAGCGCGCCCGGGCAGCACCGCCACGATGTTTCGCAGCCCCTGCTGTGGGCCGGTGCTCGGGAAGGGCTCGAAATGCACGCGGAGCCGGTTTCCCGGCTCCGCCTCCAGCATGTCGCGCAGCGTGACGGCCAGGTTGCGAAGCTGGGGCGAGCCCGCAGGGCGCTGCCCCACCGCGACCTGGGCGCGAACCAGGGACATCGCCCGGTCGCCGTCGAAGCGGTTCGGCGAGGACCCCGAGTCACCGTCGCCACATCCCGCGGCGGCGATCAGCATGAGCGCTACGAGCCCCGCTCCGACAAGCGGAGCTGCCCTACGCCGCCGCCTGCTTGCCCTTGCGCTTGACGCGCGACTTCGTCGCGATAGGCGGAACGGCGGGCTCCTCATGGCGCCCGGAACGATCCCAGATCACATCCACCTCAGAGACGCCCTGCTTGGAGGCCTCGGCCTCGATCTCGGACCACGGGAGCTGCGCCTCGGGCAGTTCATCCCACCGGGCGAGGTCGAGCGCCTCGAGTGCGCCCTCGAGCGCCGGCCCCCGGTGCTCCTCCGAGCGGAGCACCGCCCTGACTACCTCAAGCTGCTTATCGCTGAACCGGACGACCCACATACGGCCTCCTAGTGACCCTCTGGACTGCCGCCAACGTAGAGCCGTAAACGGACAGAAGGAAAAACTCCTGCAACCGGGCGGTTACGCGCTTTGGGGGTGGATCCGAACCGCTTCGATGCGGTTCTCGCGCACCGATTCCACCCGGATCTCGTAGCCGTCCGCGGCGATCAGATCGCCTCGCTTGGGCAGCCGGCCGAGCTCCCCGAAGACGTATCCCCCGATCGAGTTGTAGGCGTCGGTGTCGACCGGCAGCTCGATGCCCCTGTCGGAGAGGTCGCCGAGCGAGACGTGCCCGCGCACGTACCAGTCGCCGTTCGCCAGCTGCCGGAGCGACCCTGCCAGCGGATCCGTCTCGTCCTCGATCTCTCCCACGACTTCCTCGAGGATGTCCTCGACGGTGACGATGCCGACCGTCCGCCCGTACTCGTCCACTACGACGCCCATCGAGGAACGCTGGCGCTGGAGCTCTGTCAGGAGGTCGTCGAGCGGCTTGGTCTCCGGGACGATCAGGGCGTCGCGGATCACCGATTCGATCTTCGCCTCGGGCCCCTCGGCCATCATCAGCCTGACCAGCCGCAGTGCATGGACGATGCCTCGCACCCGGTCGGCATTGCCGTCCTCGACGACCACGAGGCGGTTGTGCCCGGAGGAGATGCAGAGGTTGAGGGCATCGGAGACCTTCGAGGAGGCGTCGACGGTAACCACCGCCGGGATGGGGGTCATCACCTCGCGCGCCTCCTGCTCATGCAGGTGGAAGACGCCGCCCAGCATCACCGCCTCGCCCGGGTCGAGCTTGCCCCGGACGGCCGACTGCGAGATCAGCATCTGGAGGTCCTCGGAGGTGGGCTGCTCCTCGTCGAGCTCCTCCGGACGTACGCCGAGCAGGCGGACGATGCCGTTGGCCATCCAGGTGAGCGCAACCGTGAACGGGGCGGTCACGCGCCGGAACCAGCGGAGCGGGCTGGCGAGGCGAAGCGCGCTGCCCTCCGGCCGCGCAATCGCAAACAGCTTCGGCGCCTGCTCGCCCACCACGACGTGGAGCGATGTGACCAGCGCATACGCGATCGCCACCGAGATGGCGACCGCGACTCCATGCGAGAAGCTGCCGAAGATCGGCTCGATCAGCTCCGCGACCGCGGGCTCGCCCAGGAAGCCGATCCCGATCGACGCCATAGTGATCCCGAGCTGGCAGGCCGATAGGTACTCGTCGATGTCGTCGAGCTCTTCGAGCACGGCCCCGGCGCCGCGGGACCCCTCCGAGGCGAGTTGCTCGAGCCGGGACCGCCGCGAGCGCACCAGGGCGAACTCGGCCGCGACGAAGACGCCGTTCAGGGCGATCAGGACGAAGAGCAGGACAAGGAGAACCGCGGTCATCGCTCCAGCCCTGGGTCAGGCGGCCGGTGTGCGGCCGAATGGAGGGGGCCCGTTCGGGCGCGCGTACTTCGAGGGGGGTCGTCGTCGTTCACTGGCGACGAGCCAAGGCTACCGAACGGGATGACGGTGTTTCTGGCGGTTCCTATGTCGACGCCTTCGCCGCTTGCGCTTCTCGTGCCGTCCCGTGGCTGCGCCAGCCGGCGGAGGTTCTGCAAACGCCGGAGCTAGCCCTGGGGCCCCGGGTCAGGTGGGCGGCCCCGGCAGCTGGAGGAGCAGGACGAAGGAGACGACCAGCAGCACCGTCCCCAGACCGACGAGCGCGTAGCGCCCGCCGCGGACCGGGAAGCGGGTGCTGATTCCGACCAGGAAGAGCACGCTCGCCAGGAACACCGTCGTGCGGATGTACTTATCCGACTTCGTGCCCGCGTCCTGGCCCTCGGCGAACGTTTCATCAGCCTGCCTGTCCAGGGCGGCAGCCTCTCTCAGCCCGGGCTGGCGGTACTCCGGCATGTAGGTGGGGCCCCGAGGCGCATTGGGATTGGTCTCGGGCTTCGTCGCGCGCCAGGCGTCGAATGCGACCTGGAAGCCCGGGCGGAAGCGGCGCTCGGCGAGGGTCATCGCCTGCCGGTTGCCGGCCGTGTACGCCGCGAACCAGGCCTCGAAGGTCGAGGAGTCGAAGTTGCGCACCGAGACGGCCTTGAGCTCCGCGCGGCTCGCCTTCGTCCTCA
>DATDJZ010000039.1:0-5593 GCA_036520315.1 Solirubrobacterales bacterium
ACCCAGACCGCGCTCAAGCTGCAGCTGACCGATCGCCAGACCGCCGACTTCGAAATGATCGGCAACGGCGGCTTCGCCCCCCTTCAGGGCCCGCAGGGCTACGAGGAGTGGAAGAGCGTGGTCGAGAACATGACGCTGCCGGACGGCTCCTACTGGCCGATCCCGATCACACTCGCCACCGACCTCGACGTCTCCGAGGGCGACACGGTCGAGGTCTCGAGCGACGAGGGCAAGCCCCTCGGGCGACTGAACGTCACCGAGGTCTTCGAGCGCGAGCTCGAGGCGGAGGCCGAGAACGTCTACCGCACGACCGACCGGGAGCATCCAGGCGTCGCCGCGATCTTCGAGGAGGGCGCCCGCTGCATCGCCGGCACCTACGAGGTGGAGGCCCTTCCCGACCACGAGGACGCCTTCATGCGCCGCTACCTGACTCCGGCCGAGTCTCGCAAGGCCTTCGAGGAGCGCGGCTGGAAGCGAGTCGTCGCCTTTCAGACCCGCAACCCGATCCACCGCGCACACGAGTACCTGACGAAGTGCGCGCTGGAGATCACCGACGGGCTCTTCATCCACCCGCTGATCGGCAAGACCAAGGCCGGAGACATCCCGGCGGGGGTGCGTATGCGCTGCTACGAGGTCCTGATGGAGGACTACTACCCCGGTGACCGCGTCATCCTCGGCGTCTTCCCCTCGAAGATGCACTACGCGGGCCCGCGGGAGGCCGTCCTGCACGCGATCGCCCGCCGCAACTACGGCTGCACCCACTTCATCGTCGGGCGAGACCACGCGGGCGTCGGGGACTACTACGGGACCTACGACGCGCAGCAGATCTTCGACGAAATCGACATCGACAAGCTCGGCATCCAGCCGCTGTTCTTCGAGCACTCCTTCTGGTGCAACAAGTGCGAGGGCATGGCGTCGGGCAAGACCTGCCCGCACGGCCAGGAGGACCACGTCTTCCTGAGCGGCACCAAGGTGCGGGAGATGCTCGGCGACGGCGACCTGCCGCCCGAGGAATTCAGCCGCCCCGAGGTGGCTCAGATCTTGATCGACTCATACAAAGAGGAGGGCAATGGCTGACGACAAGGGATTCACACTCTGGTTCACCGGGCTTTCAGGCGCCGGGAAGACGACGATCTCGAAGATCGTCGAGGAGCAGCTCCGCGACCGCGGCTCGCGGGTCGAGGTGCTCGACGGTGACGTGGTCCGGGAGAACCTATCCAAGGGCCTCGGTTTCTCGAAGGAGGACCGCGACACCAACATCCGCCGGATCGCGTTCGTCGCGGACCTGCTCTCCCGCAACGGCGTCCCGGTGATCACCGCCGCGATCTCCCCCTATCGCGAGCTCCGCGACGAGGCGCGCGAGCTGATGGGGGATCGCTTCATCGAGGTCTTCGTCAAGGCCTCAGTCGAGGTCTGCGCCGAGCGCGACGTGAAGGGCCTCTACGAGAAGGCATTCAAGGGCGAGATCAAGGAGTTCACCGGGGTCTCCGACCCGTACGAGCCGCCGCTCAACGCGGAGCTCACCCTGGACACCGAGCACGACTCGGCCGAGGAGGACGCAGCGAAGGTCGTCTCGCTGCTCGAGGAGCGCCAGCTGATTCCAGCCGCGCAGCCCGCCTAGATGCGAGGGTGCCCCGCAGGCGAAGCCGTGGAGCAACCCGTTTAGTTTGGGGGCTTGGGCGGGAGCTCCGGCTCCCCCAGGTCGTAGGTCGAATAGGCGCCGAAGGAGTTGAACATTTTGTGGGAGGGGCCGTGAAAGTCCGAGGAGGCGGTGGCCGCCAGGCCCCTGTCCCTGCAGAGCTCGGCGAGGAACTTGGTCTGGGCGCGGTCGTGGGCCGGATAGAAGCACTCGACCCCCTCCAGGCTGAGATCGTCGACGAGCGTCGCGACCTGATCGGGCTCGCTCATGTCCCAGAAGGGATGGGCGAGGACCGCCACGCCGCCAGCGCCATGGATGATCTCGATCGCCTCCGCGGCGTGCGGCCAGCGGCGGGGAACGAAGGCCTTGGCGCCCGGCACGAGCCATTCCTCGAAGAACGCGCTCATCCCATCGGGCTCGACGCCGGCGGCCTTCGCGATGTGGGGACGTCCCACCGACGAGGCATCGCCCGCCTCGGCGATCGCGTCCTCGAAGCGGACCGGGACGCCCTGCTCGTTGAGCCGATCGACGATCTCGTGTGCGCGGGTGATCCGCTCCCGCTGAGCGCGCTGCATGGCGGGCGCGATCGCGGTCGTGTCCACCCAGTAACCGAGCATGTGCACGTCATCGAGGCTTCCGTGAACGCACGAGATCTCCGTCGCCGGGACCAGCTCGATCCCCGCCTCCGTAGCCGCGGCCGAGGCCTCCGCAACGCCGTCGATCCCATCGTGATCGGTGAGCGCCAGCGTCGTCACACCCGCGTCCACGGCGGTCGCGACCACCTCTGCGGGCGGCAGCTCTCCGTCGGAGAATGTGGAGTGGCTCTGCAGGTCAAGCAAGACCGGCGCAGGATATGAGGATCAGCGCGAAAGCCGACTACGCCGTGCGCGCGGCGGTCGAGATGGCCGCCGCGGGTGATGAGCCCGTCAAGGGCGAGGCGATGGCCGAGGCTCAGGACATCCCCCTCCAGTTCCTCGAGCACATCCTGCTCGAGCTCAAGCACGCGCGCCTGGTGCGGGCACGGCGCGGGGCGCGCGGCGGCTACTGGCTCGCCAGGCCGCCCGAGGAGATCACCCTGGCGAGCGTGATCCGGGCGGTGGAGGGCCCGCTGGCGAACATCCAGGACCAGGCTCCCGAGCAGACCAAGTACCCGGGCAACGCCGAGCAGCTGAGCGAGGTCTGGATCGCCGTCCGGGCCTCGCTGCGCCGCGTGCTCGAGAACGTGACGATTGCGGACCTGCGCGACGGCAAGATCCCGAGCGAGGTCCTCGAGCTGACCCGGGACAAGGGCGCCTGGGTCACCCGCTAGCGCTCTTGGGCTCTACGGGAGCCGTCCAAGCCGTGCCATAGCCCGCGGGCCTTGCGGTAGGCGCGCTTAAGCGGCGGCCTCAGTGCGCGCCGGTACGTGAAATGCAGCGCCGGCCGCGGGCGGTGTCGGAAACTCCGCACTGCAACATGCTGACGCTCGCTCGTGGCGAACTTCCTCTTCCACTCCGCCTCGCCGCCGAGCAGCTCGAACGCGTCTGGATCCGTCTCGAAGCATCGCTCGATCACGGAGAGCTGCAACACAAGGCCCGGAGCGAGTTTGCGGAACGACTCCTCGTAGCCGGTCTTGAGCAGGTAGAGCCGCCCTCGGTGCAACAGGCAGAGGTCGAACGCGGCGAGCTGCGCGTCCATCCGTAGCGTCGACAGCCGCAGCTCCCCACGCTCGTGAAACGCCGCCGCGACCCCACGGTAGAAGCTCGCCGTCTCGGGCTGCGAGAGGACGGCCGTCCCGTGCTTTCCCTTCCAGCCGCTGCCCTCGACCTGGAGGCATTCGTCGAGCTCCGAGCCGAAATCAGCGGGCGCGAACACGAGCGCAAACTCGGCCCCGCGCTCGCGAACTGCCTTTCGCCGAAAGCGCTCGAGCGGAGCACCCCAGCGGGACTTCGAACCCTGGCGCCATGCAGTGAAGTCTCCAGCCGTCTCCACAATCGGCGACGTGTGTCGGGGTTCGATCAATGTCCACACGCCTCGCCGGCTCGCGGTCAGGTCATGGTCCCGAACGAACCGATCGGGGAGCGGCTCGATGTCCAGTTGGCCCAGCTCGCCCGCGGTGCGCTCGTAGAGGGTCGTGACCGCCTCCCTGTCCACTCCGAGCGGTCGCAGGAAGGGGGTGTGCTCGTTGGCGATCGTCGTCGCGCCGCCCCTCGTCGCGCGTAGCGGGAGCGCCGCGGCCAGCAGATCCGATCGCCAGAGCACGGGGGTGCAAAGGTCAACTGGACCGAACGCGTCGAGCCACGCCCGGTACCAGGCGTGGCGCGAGAACGGAGTTCCCTCTCGGTCTGCCAAGAGGTCCCATTCGGCGGCGAGGTCGTCGAACCGCGTGCGGTCTGTAATCCACTCCATACGCTCGGTCACGGGTGCGAGCGTACCCGCACGATGGCGGCTGGGTCACCCCGGGTAGCGTCCCCCCAGGGCGGCCCGATTGTTGGCAGGGACGGTCTGAACTGATCTCCGGCTGGCGCGGCCGTCCGCCGGGGCCTCTCTACCGGCTGGCACCATTCGCCCGCTAAAAACTCCAGCAATTAGGGGGAAACGGCGGGGTCCGCTATGGTGCCGCGACCTTTAGGACTGTTCCGGTCATAAAAGGGAACAAGGTGGGAAAGCGGCTTCGTCCACTTGCCGCTCGGCCCCCAGGGCCCCATGGATCCAGCGATCGTCTTCTTCGGCTTCGGCGTCGGCTTCCTCGTCGGTCTCACCGGCATGGGTGGCGGATCGCTGATGACGCCGCTCCTGATCCTGATCTTCGGGATCAAGCCGACCACCGCGATCGGCACCGACATCTTCTACGCGGCGATCACCAAGACCGCCGGTGGGTGGCGCCACCTCAAGTTAAAGACTGTGAACCTGCCACTCACCTGGTGGCTGGCCGCCGGAAGCGTCCCCTCAGCTATCGCGGGCGTCTGGTTTCTCGACTATCTCGAGGGCAGGCTCGGCAGCGACCTCGATGGCACCGTCTTCGCGATCCTCGCCGGTTGCCTCCTGGTGGTGGGGGCGATCACCCTGCTCCGCAGCCTCTTTCTGGCGGACAGGTTCGAGGAGCGCGACAGCTTCGAGCTGCACACCCGTCACAAGGTGGCCGCGGTCGCGATCGGGGCGACCACGGGCTTCGTGATCGGTCTGAGCTCGGCCGGGAGCGGCACGGTGATCGCGATCATGTTGATCACGGTGTTCCGGCTGACCCCGCGTAGGGTCGTCGGCACGGACGTCTTCCACGCCGCGATCCTCCTCTGGGCCGCTGGCATCGCCCACATCTTCACCGGCAACGTGGACTTCGGCCTGGCCGCGAACATCCTGGTCGGCTCGGTCCCCGGCGTCGTCCTTGGCTCGAACATGTCGGTCAAGTGGCCGCAGGGCATCCTCCGCACCGCCCTGGGCATCGTCCTGATCGCCGCCGGGGTGGCGATCCTGAATAAGGCGAACACCGCTCTGGTCCCGTACACGGTCGGGTTCGCGGCCGTCGCCTTCGCCGGCCTCTTCGCGGTCCAGTTACTACTGCGCCGGGAGGTCGAGCAGGACCCCGCCGAGCAGGAGTGGCTGCGCAAAGCGTCGGTCGTGGCCTCGCACGGCGACGAGATCGAGCGGCACGAGCAGGTTGAGGCCGAGCTCGCTGCGCGCGCCAACGGGCAGGGGCGCGGGGCGCACGCCGCCGTCGAGGACTAGCGGCACCACGCTCTGTGGGCGCCGCCCGGTGGCCGCTTAAACGCAATACTCCGCCGCCGTGTTCGAGAAAGTCCTGATCGCAAATCGCGGCGAGATCTCCATCCGCGTCGCCAGAACGCTGAAGGAGATGGGGATCGGCTCGGTCGCCGTCTACTCGGAGATCGAGCGGGACGCGCCGCACGTCCGGGAGGCCGATGAGGCCTTCCTGCTCGGGCCCGCCATCCCGGCCGAGAGCTATCTGAACGTGGA
>DATDJZ010000040.1:0-14735 GCA_036520315.1 Solirubrobacterales bacterium
GAGGCCGGATCGGGCGCTCGCTCGAGCATCTCGTCACGGTCCCAGCTCGGCCGCGGCTTGTCCGGACGGAGCACGTTCTCCAGCGCGATCACGTGCGAGGTCGGCTCGACGCCCTCGAGGTCGAGCTCGGAGATCCGGTCAACGTGTTCGAGGATCCCGGAGAGCTCGCCCGCCATGCGTTCCAGCTCCTCGTCGGTCAGCTTCAGCCTGGCCAGCAGCGCGACGTGCTCGACCTGCTCTCGCTCGATCATGCCTCGGATCATAGGTACGGCGCCCGCATAACACGGGTTGCGCCTCGCTTCGCTGCGGCGCACCCTCGCAAAACAGCCAGTTAGGATCCCCGCCCAATGACGGGGGAGAAAGCCGAGCGCTTCGTCGTCCTCAACCTGCGCCTGCTGGCGGCCGGGTTCGCGATCACCGGCTTCTTCTTCATCGCCTGGCCCGATGGGACGCTCGCCCGCCTCACCGAGCTGGGCGGGCACCTGGGCTTCGACACACCCGCGCCGAAGACCGACGAGCGCCTCTGGCTCTCGCTCGGCTTCGCCTACATGGTGGTGATCACCTTCCTCGCCTGGATCGCCTCGACCGACGTCGTCCGCTACCGCCCCATGATCCTGGCGCTTGCCGCGGGCAAGGCCGCCTCCTCGATCACCTCATTGATCTTCTTCATCGAGGACGACGTCTTCGTCTACCTGCTCAACGGGATCGTCGACGGGTCCCTGGTCTTCGTCTCGCTGCTGCTCTGGTCGCTCGCCGGCCGGGTCGGCTCTCCCGCAGCCCCGCCCTGAAGGCGCCCGCCGGGGCTACGGGCCGCCGAGCTCCGGACTCTGCGAGCGATCGCGGAGGCGCTCGCCCCTGGTAACGACGGGCTGCCGGCCGCCGAGCGGCAGGTCCCGGTCGCGGAGCCGCTCGCCCGCTTCCTCTCCCGTCTGCCGGCCCGCACGGTCCAGGTCGTTCGCATCGCCCTGCGCGTCTTCGAGCGGCTGCCCTTCCCGTGGCGCTTCAGCAAGCTGAGCGTGGAGGCCCGCTCGGAGTACATGGCGAAGATGGAGGGCTCGCGCTTCGCGCTCTACCGCGACCTGCTCCTGCTCGCCAAGCTCCTCGCGATGATCGGCTGGGCCCGGGATGACCGGGTCCGCACCGCGATCGGCTTCGAGTACAGCTGTGCCCTGGCCGAGGGCGCCCCGCGGCCGCCCTCCACCGACCTCGGTGAACTCGAGCCCCGCGGGGAGGGCGAGGATTGCGACGTCGCGATCGTCGGATCGGGGGCGGGCGGCGCCGCCGCGGCCGCGACGCTCGCCGAGGCAGGTCTGGACGTGATGGTGCTCGAGTCCGGCCCCTACGTCGACCACACCGGCTACCCGGCCGACCCACTCGAGGCCATGCCGCTCTTCTATCGCGACGGGGGCATGACGATCGCCCTGGGCAAGCCGGCCATCCCGGTACCCGTCGGCCGCACGGTCGGCGGAACTACGGTGATCAACTCGGGCACCTGTTTCCGGGCTCCGCGCGACGTCCTGGAGGAGTGGCACAACCGGGAGGGCGTCACCTGGGCGACCGAGCTCGACCCCCTCTACGAATCGGCCGAGGAGGTACTCGCCGTCACCCCGCTCGATCTGGAGACGCTTGGCCGCAACGGCCAGCTCTGCGCCGAGGGTGCCCGGGCCCTGGGCGCGAGCGGCGGGCCGATCAGCCGCAACGCGGGGCGCTGCGTGCAGTGCAGCTCCTGCCCGCTCGGCTGTCGCATCGACGCGAAGCGGGCCGCACACGTCTCCTATCTCCCCCGGGCCGTCGCCGCGGGTGCGCGGGTTCGGGCCGGCGTCCAAGTGCAGCGGGTTCTCACCCGCGACGGCCGGGCCACTGGTCTCGCCTGCCGAGCCGGGCTGCCGACCACCGGCGCGCAGGAGATGCAGCGGAACGGCCGGCCCACGCCCAGTCGCGACTGGCAGGTCCGGGCAAAGGCGGTGATCAGCGCGGGCGGGGCGTTCGGCACGCCCGAGTTGCTCCTCCGCTCGGGCATCCGTCATCCGGCGCTCGGGCGCCATCTCCATGTCCACCCCGCTGCCTGGATCGGCGCCCGCTACGAGGAAGAGGTCCGTGGCTGGGAGGGCGTCATGCAGAGCTACTACGTGGACCAGTGGCAGCCCGAGGGCATCCTGCTCGAGGCGACCTTCACCCCGCTCTCATTCGGCGCGCAGTGGCTGCCGGGGGCCGGGCCTGCGTTCACCGACCGGGTCGCCAACTTCGACAAGATCGCCTCGATCGGCGTCCACCTCCACGACCATTCCGAGGGACGCGTCGGGCTGACCTCGAACGGCTCGCTACGGCTCTCCTACCACCTGCTGGCGGAGGAGGCGCGGCAGATTCAGTTCGGGATCGCGAGGGCGGCGGACATCCACTTCGCGGCCGGGGCGACCGAGGTCTACCCGAACGTGGGCCCGGTGTCGGTGATCCAGCGAGGCGAGCTCGAGCGGTTCGAGTCGCTGCGGCTACGGCCCGCGGACCTGCGCCTCGAGGCCTTCCACCCGATGAGCACCGCGCGGATGGGCACCGATCCCGAGGCCAGCGTCGTCGACCCGACCGGCGCGGTGCGGAGCGTGGAGGGCCTCTACGTCGCCGACGGGAGCCTGCTGCCGACCTCAGTCGGCGTCAATCCGATGATGACCATCATCGCCTGCGCCACCCACGTCGCCCGGGACGTGGGCGATTCGCTAAGCGGCTGAGGGAGTGCGAAGCGAGCGCGGCTCCTGCATCCCCAGGTAGCCGCCGATCGTGGCCCCGGCTGCCGCGACCAGGCCGAGCCAGGCGCCGACCTCGCGATCCAAACCGCTCCCCGGCGGATCCAGCAGCCGCCAGATGATCAACACGAGCGCGATCGTGCCGAACAGGGCCGTCACCGTCGAGCCCGCCACCGGATAGCTGACCGAGATGCGGAAGAGGATGCAGAGGCCAACCGAAAGCCCGGCAGCCGCGGCCGCGGCAATGAACAGGTCCACCACGCTGAAGGCCTGCCAGGCGGTGGCGTCCTGCCCACCGGCCGAGTACCACGGCAGGAAGCTCGTGACGAGCAGGGCGAGGCACGAGATCGCCCCGACCCACTCGCCTAGCCTCGGCTTACTCAGTAGCGCTCGCCCCCGACGTCCTCCTGCATGGACAGGTAGCCGCCGACCGCGATCGCGGCGCAGGCGATCAGGCCCAGGAAGAGCCCGATCTTGCGGTCGAGGTCACCCGGCGTATCGAAGATCTGGTACAGGATCAGCAGCGTGCCGACCCCGGCCAGCAGCGCGGTCGCCATCGATGCCATGGGCGCGTCCCCGCCGTCGCCCAGGAGGGAGAACGTCGCCGGCACCAGGGCCACCAAGATGACGATCAGCAGGTAGATGTCGAGCGGGTTCTCGGCTTCCCAGAGGTTGAAGTTCTTGGTCCCGCCGATCGTGGTCCCGCCGACGGTTACTGCACCGGAGATGTCGAACCAGGGCAGGAAGCTGATGATGAACAGGGCGATCGCTGCTATCGCGGCGACCATCTGCCCTTGAGACAAGCGGTTCGCGTCCAATGTTCCTCCTCAGTGTCTTGTCAGTTGCCGAGCCTATATCTCGCCGGCGACCTCTTCCTGCATCCCGCGGAATCCACCGACAGCGATCACGATCGCCCCACCGAGTCCGATGAACGCTCCGATCTTGCGGTCCGCTCCGTCGGGGAAATCGACCGTCAGAAAGGCGATGACGAGGATCACGGCGACCACCCCGAGCAGGAGGGTCGCGGCGGAGACGAAGGAGAACTCCTCCGCGCTGTCGGTGAGTGCCATCAGGGCCGGCAGCAGGGCCACCACTCCGGTGATCAGGAGGTAGATGTCCAGCGACGAACCCTTCCAGATGTTCTCCGAGGTGCTCGTATCGACACCCCCGGGTAGCTGAGCGCCGGACGGGAGCGAAGGGCCGCTGATTTCGACCCAAGGCAAAAACATCGCGATCAACAACGCAATGCCACCGACCGCCGCGATCATCTGCCCCTGCGACAACCTTGACATTCCCACGTCCTCCTCGATCGAGTGTCTGCGACAGCGGCCGGACCCTACTTCTTGCGGCTGCGGGACGAGCGCTTGCTCCCGCTCGACTTCGACTTCGATTTCGACGAGGTCTTGCGTGAGCCGGAGGTGGGCTGGCAGCCGCGACCTTGGTCGTGGACGAGGCCGGGGTGACGGCGACGAGAGGCTGGAAGCCATCCTCGGCGAGCGCCATCAGGGCGCCGACCGTGATCACGACGGCGGCAGCCAGTCCGAGGAAGATGCCGATCTTCAGAGTCGGGGAGCCGGCGACCATCCGCCAGAGGATGAGCAGGAGCGCTAGCGAACCGAGGGTCGCGGTCACGCCCCCACGCGGAACGGGGAGGTTCACTCGCTGGCCCGCAGCGGCCAGGCAGGCGCGAAGAACAGGAATACGAACAGGGCGATACCGCCTCCACCGGCAACGATCTCGCCGGTGCGCAGTCTCGATGCGTCCACAGGCCTCCCCGTCAGTGGGATTACGCCGCAGTCCGCGCGCGTGCGCCGGCGGCCTTGACCGTGTTGACCAAGAGCATCGCGATGGTCATCGGGCCGACCCCGCCGGGCACCGGCGTGATCGCCCCGGCGACCTCCTTGACGGCGTCGAAGTCGACGTCGCCCACCAGGCCGTCGTCGGTGCGATTGGTGCCGACGTCGATCACCGTTGCACCGGGGCGGACCATGTCCCCGGTGATCAGCCTCGGCTGACCGGCAGCGGCGACCAGGATCTCGGCGCGCCGGCAGACCTCACCCAGGTCCCTGGTGCGGCTGTGGCAGACGGTCACCGTTGCGTTCGCGCCGAGCAGCAGCGAGAAGAGGGGGCGCCCGACAAGGTTCGAGCGGCCCACGATCACAGCCTCCTTGCCCTCGGGGTCAACGCCCGCCGAGGAGATCAGCTCCATCACGCCCTGAGGCGTGGCGGGAACGAGCCCCGGCTCCCCGCGGGCGAGCAGCCCGGCACTGGTCGGGGTGAGGCCGTCGACGTCCTTGCCGGGATCCAGGGCCGCGACAACCGGGCCGGCATCGAGGTCGCCCGGCAGCGGTAGCTGGACCAGGATGCCGTCGACCTCGTCATCGTCGTTCAGCTCCGCGACCAGCTCGAGCAGCTCCTCCTGGGGGATGGATGCCTCAGGCTCGTGGTCGAACGAGCGGATCCCGACTTCCTCGGACGCCTCGTGCTTGCGGCGCACGTAGATGGCGGAGGCGGGGTCGTCGCCGACCAGCACCGTGGCGAGGCCGGGCGAGCGACCGATCTCCCTGACCAGATCCTCGACCTCACCGCGAACCCGCTCGCGCACCGATGCGCCCACGGCCTTGCCGTCGATGATCGTCGCAGCCACTAGCTCGCCTTCCTCAGAGGTGCGTAGTCCGCCATCAGCTTGCGCTCCGTTCCGTCGCTTGCGAAGCGCACGACTATCACCCCGCCCGGCTCGACCGCCGTGACCACGCCCTCGCCGAAGCTCGCGTGGGTGACGTCGTCGCCGGTCGCGAAGGAGAGCGACGGGTCTGCCCTTGGCGCCGGCGCCCCGTTGCCGCCGAGGGACCAGCCGGTGAGCGCCTGCTCCTCGGTGCCTTCCCGCTCGACCAGCTCATCCGGCAGCTCGGAGAGGAAGCGCGAGGGGAAGCCGGTCTCACGGCCGGCGAACATCCGGCGGCTGCGGGCGTGCGTCATCCAGAGGCGCTTCCGGGCGCGGGTGATGCCGACGTAGCAGAGCCGGCGCTCCTCCTCCTCGTTTCCCTCCTCGAGCGAGCGAGAGTGCGGGAAGACACCCTCCTCGCAGCCGATGATGAAGACGGCGTCGTACTCGAGGCCCTTGGCGTTGTGGAGCGTCATCAAGGTCACCTTCGACTCGTCCCGCTTCAGGTCGTCCTGGTCGGTGTAGAGCGAGATCGCCTGCAGGAACTCCTCGAGCGGATCCAGCTCGGATGGCCCCTCCACCTGGCGGTTAGCGTCGAACTCGGAAGCGACGCCGACCAGCTCCTCGAGGTTCTCGATCCGTCCCTCCGCCTCGATCGTGCGCTCCGCCCGCAGAGCGTCGAGATAGCCGGAGCGCTCCAGCAGCGCCTTGAGGAGGTCGGCGACGGGACCACCCTCGAACTCGGCGCGGAGCTCCTCGATCAGTTCCGTGAAGCGGGAGATCGACCTGATCGCGGCCGCGGCCAGGCCGGGTATCGCCTCGGGCTCGACTGCCACCTCCCAGATCGTGCGGCCGGTGGTGTTCGCGTGGTTGCGAATCCGGCCCTGACTGGTGTCGCCGATCCCGCGGCGAGGCGAATTGACCACCCGGGAGAAGCTCACCTCGTCGGCCGGGTTGACCATCAGCTGCAGGTAAGCGATTGCGTCCTTGATCTCGGCTCGCTCGTAGAACTTGGTCCCGCCGATCACCTGGTAGGGCAGCTCGTAGCGGACCAGGATGTCCTCGAGCACCCGGCTGTGGGCGTTGGTCCGGTAGAAGACCGCGATCTCGTCGCGGCTCATGCCGTGCTGATCGATCAGCTCCTCGATCTCGCCGGCGACGAAGCGTGCCTCCGCGTGCTCGTCCTCGAGCTCGGCGAGGTGGATCTTCTCGCCCTGCTCCGCATCGGTCCAGAGGTGCTTCCTGAGCCCGCTGGTGTTGTGCTCGATGACCGCGTTGGCGGCATCGAGGATCGTCTGAGTGGATCGATAGTTCTGCTCGAGCTTCACCTCCGCCGCGGTAGGAAAGTCCTTTTGGAACTCGAGGATGTTTCGCACGTCCGCTGACCTAAAGCTGTAGATCGACTGGCTGTCGTCGCCAACGACCGTCAGGTTCCCCTCCTCCCCGGCGAGCAGCTGCAGTAGCCGGTACTGCGCGTGGTTGGTGTCCTGGTACTCGTCGACCAACACCCAGCGGAAGCGCTCGCAGTAGCGGCGACGGACGTCCTCGAAGAGCTCGAGGACGTTGACCGTCCGCATCAGCAGGTCGTCGAAGTCCATCGAGTTCGCCTCGAGCATGCGGCGTTCATACAGGCGGTAGGCCTGGCCGACCATCTCCTCGAAGGGGCCGCCCGCCTGCTCCTGGTAGCTCTCGGCGTCGATCAGCTGGTTCTTCGCATCCGAGATCCGGGCGCGGACCGCCCGCGGCGGGTAGCGCTTGGTGTCGACCTCGAGCTCCTCCAGACAGCGCTTCAGCATCCGGAGCGAGTCGGCCTCGTCGTAGATCGTGAAGCGGGGCGTGTAGCCCAGGTGTTCTGCCTCCATCCGCAGCAGCCGCGCGCAGGCCGCGTGGAAGGTCATCACCCACATCCGGCGGGAGACGCCGCCGACCAGCGAGGAGACCCGCTCGCGCATCTCGTCCGCCGCCTTGTTGGTGAAGGTGATCGCAAGGATCTGGTTCGGGTGCGCCAGGCCCGTGGCCAGGAGCCAGGCGATGCGGTGCGTGAGCGCGCGGGTCTTTCCCGATCCCGCGCCGGCGAGGATGAGCAGGGGCCCCTCGCCGAAGGTGACCGCGTCGCGCTGCGGGCCGTTGAGCTCGACGAGCAGGCGCTCGATCTGGTCCGCGCCCGCCTCGATCGGAGCGCCGACCGCCCCCTCGGGCGCCTCCTCCGGGGCGACCTTCATTTCCTCTCTGTGTCGGGCCACGAGCCAAGCATAGGCTCGCGCCAAGCGGCTACCCGCCCGCTGAGCTCGGCCCCTGCTTCGGCCGCAGCTCGGTGACGTCCGCCTCCTGGCCATCCTTGCCGCTGAGGCGCGCCAGCCGCTGCTCGAGCTCCGCAATCCGGGTCGAGAGCTCCTTCATCGCCTCGGCGATCGGATCCGGTAGGTGGATCCAGTCGGTGTCGGGCCCCTCGACCTTCTTCCCCTCGACCCGCACCGGATGCCCCGGATTGCCCACCACCGTCGTGTGGTCGGGAACGTCCTCGATGACGACGGTGTTCGCGCCGACCTTGGCGTTGTTCCCCACCGTGACCGGCCCGAGCAGCTTGGCGCCCGACCCGACCGTGACGTCGTCCTCGAGCGTCGGGTGGCGCTTGCCCCGCGCGAAGCCGGTGCCGCCCAGGGTCACGCCCTGGTAGAGCGTCACCCGGTCGCCGATCTCGGCGGTCTCCCCGATCACCACGCCCGAGCCGTGGTCGATGAAGAAGTCGGAGCCGATCCTGGCGGCGGGATGGATCTCGACGCCGGTCACCGCGCGGCTGGTGTAGGCAATCGTTCGCGGCACCAGCGGTATCTCGGCCTCCCAGAGCGCGTGCGCGACCCGATGGGCGAGCAGCGCCTGGACGCCGGCCCAGCCGGTCAGGATCTCGAGCGTGCCGATGCCGCGGGCCGCGGGGTCGCGCTCGCGGGCGGAGGCGACGTCAGCCGAAACCTCCCTCAGCACGCGTCTCAGCGTGGTCATTCCGAACACGCTCCGAAGCTTAGGGAGCGGCGGTGCTCAGGACGGGGCGAAGAACGGCAGCGACATGTAGCGCTCACCCGAGTCCGGCACGATCACCACGATCCGCTGGCCGGCCATCTCCTCCCGGGCAGCGAGGTCCAGCGCGGCGCGCACCGCGGCCCCGGCCGAGATCCCGATCAGCAGACCCTCACGCTGTGCGGCCGCCCGAGCCGTGTCCAGCGCGTCCTCGTCGCTCACGCCGACGATCTCGTCGATCACGGCGCGGTCGAGGACATCCGGCACGAACCCGGCGCCGATTCCCTGGATCTTGTGCGGACCGGGACGGTCGCCGGAGAGCACCGCCGATGCCGCCGGCTCGACCGCGACGACCTGAACCCCGGGCCGGCGCTCCTTGAGCACCTGTCCGACGCCCGTGATGGTGCCGCCGGTGCCGACGCCCGCCACGAACGCGTCGACCTCCCCGTCCAGATCGCGCCAGATCTCCTCCGCCGTGGTGCGCCGGTGGATCTCGGGGTTGGCGGAGTTCGAGAACTGCTGCGGGATGAAGCCGTCATGCTCCTCGGCAAGCTGGTTCGCCAAGTCGACTGCCTCGGTCATACCGCCCAGCGACGGCGTCTCGTGGACCTCCGCCCCGTAGGTGCGCAGTAGCGCGGTGCGCTCCCTGCTCATTCCCTCGGGCAGGGTGAGAATCAACCGGTAGTCACGAGCTGCCGCGACGAGGGCCAGAGCGATGCCGGTGTTGCCGCTGGTCGGCTCGACGATCACCGAGCGGCCACGCTCGATCAGGCCGTCACGCTCCGCGGCGTCGATCATCGCCACGCCGATCCGGTCCTTGACCGAGCCGCCGGGATTGAAGAACTCGAGCTTCGCGACCACCTCGCCCGGCAGGTCGGCGCCCAGCCGAGGCAGAGCGACCAGCGGCGTGTGCCCGACCACGGCCGAGCTCTCGGCGCCCACTCGCAGGGTGGTGGCAGTCCCGTTGGTCGCAGTCATCGGGACAAACTAGCGGAACCGGGTCAGGTTTACGGGGATTACGGTGCCGCGCCCGGACTAAAAGACAGCAACGATCAAGCCGACCACAGCGATGGCGGTAGCGAGTACGGCGACCGCCAGCGAGAGGGTCGCGAATCTGGGCGACTCCAAGTCCGGGGCATAGGTTGCTACCCAGCTCTCCACCTTCCTGGCCACCTGACTCGCCGCTGACTTCTTGTCCTCGGCGGCCTCGACCTCGTCCTCCCCATAAGGGTCGAACGGACGAGTCGACGCTCGGCCTCGCGCCGGTTCCGCTGCTCTTGTCCCATTGCCTGATGCGGGCCCGAACTCCCTCCTACTGGCCGAGGCGATCTGCTCAGGCAACTGGTCGATTGCGGCCACGATCCGCACGAGCATCTCATCCACGCGCTCCAGCTCTTCCAGCAACATCTCGTCCACCCGCTCCAGCTCTTGCAGCAAGACCTCTTCCACGTGCTGGTCAGGAGGCTGCACCACGGCCATGCAACCACTTACGCTGCTCGCGGTCGTTCACCTGCATCGCGAAACCGCAGTTGCCTCACCACCCAACTCGAGGTGGGATTAAGGAGTCAAGCCAGACTGGGTTATGGAGACCGAGGTCCCGGCTTACGACTCGACCCACCCCCCCTGGGTCTCGTTCGATCTGGCTCGCGGCTAAAGCCGGCCCTCCCGCGTCAGGCTAGGCCACCACCGGCATTGAAGTCCTCGGGGAGGACACTGTCGGTGACCAGGGCGGTCACGAACCGATCGGCTTCCTCTTTCATGTTCGCCCGGGTGAGGGCACGCAGGTCCTCGATCAGCTGCTCGCCGCCGCGGTCGAATTCCTCGTCGTACCGGTCGACCTCGTTCTGGGAGTAGCTGTCCCGGCCCGACCACTGACACTCGGGGCAGCGGAGTTCGACGTTCCAGTGGCCGTCGTCCTGCTCGTACCAGTTGACGGGCTGCACCAGAATCGAGTGGCAGTTCGGGCAGCAGTGCATTCCATCCGCCGGCTGTTTCTTGCTCTGTGTACCCACCCGCTCCTTCGCGTCCAGAGGATTCCTTGGCCTATACCGAGAGAAGCGCCTTAGCGCCTCAAATGGGTACGGGTCGAGGAAGCTTCATGCCCACATCTCTTTCAATTGGAGCCACCCCCGCGGCTTGCGTTGCCGGCTCACGCGATCACACCCAGGACCGCATCGGCGCGAGCCGCGCCAAGCTTGTCTCTGCCGTAGTCGGGCGAGAGCGCGGCCTTCTGCTTGCCCGCTAGATGTGGTACATCGGGCGAGGCGAGATCGACCGGGCTACATCAGATGGCGACAGAAATGTAGGCGTCGAGCATCTCCGCGGCCTCGCTCTCGTTCCCCGGCAAGGGTCAGTGACGGGGCAGTTGCAGCGGGCGGTCGCTAAGCGCGACCTCGACGGTCAGGTAACGCCTCATCGCTTTAGTAAGGGCCGGTGCGGCCGATAGTCGTGTCGGAGCGGTCCCTTGTCACGGTGTAGTGGGGCCGCTCCTTATCTTCGGCCAAGTTGCTTTCGCTGGTACTCGGTCGGAAGTTCTCTTCGCGTATTTCGTTTCTCTCCACAGAGGAGCGGTCCACCGGCGTCCGATGGCAGCGATTTAGGGCCGCTCCTCTGTTCTGCCAGGGGCCTCATCGGATCGCTTGCAGGCCGCCCGCTTTGGCAATCGGCGGTCTACTGACCGGGCAGTTCTACGCCGGCACCATCCCCTACGCCGCGGGATACTGCGTGGGCGATGTCGCAAGAGAACGTCGAGATTCTGAGGCGGGCTATGCCCGAATCCGCTCCTGCGAATCCGGAGGACCTGTTCTCGATTCTCGATGAAAACATCGAGTGGGATTACGTCGGCGCGTTTCCAGAGATTCAGACTGCATACGGTCCTGCGGAGGTCCGCGAATTTCTTCGAGAATGGTCGGAAGCGTTCGACGATTTCAGCTTCCAGGCTGAAGAGATGGTCGACGCAGGGGACTCCGTCGTAGTCCGCGTGCGTCAATCGGGCCGCGGCAAGGAGACTGGCGCGCACGTCCAAAGCGACGCTTGGCAGGTGTTCACCCTTCGCGGCGGAAAAGTGGTCCATTGCCGCGGGTATGACACCAAGGCGCAGGCCCTCGAAGCCGCCGGGCTATCGGAGTAGCCCTTGTACGACGGAGCTACTTGGTTACCTTGCCCCGGATGAATGCCGCCGCGCCGATCCTCGTCGCTTATGACGGCTCCGACACGGCGCGTCGGGCTGTCCGTGAAGCCGCCGAGCTCTTCGGGTCCCGGAAGGCACTGGTGGTGACGGTGTGGGAGCCCGGTCTTTTATACGAGACCAGCGCGATGACAGCGGACCCCACGGACCTGGGGCCCGAACCGGTGGATCCTGCAGCCGCGCGGGAGGTTGACGACGCGTCTAAGGTTCACGCCGATCGCGTGGCAGAGGATGGGGCTGCGCTGGCGAACTCCCTCGGACTTCAGTCCGAGGCGCTCGCCGTGGCCGATGAGGGCAACGTGGCCGACGCGATCGTCGAGCTGGCTCGCAAGCGAGATGTGGCCGCCATCGTCGTCGGCTCCAGGGGATTGACGGGGATCCGCGCAAGGCTGGAGGGCAGTACCTCAAGCGCAGTTGCGAAGCACGCCTCATGCCCCGTCGTTCTGGTTCACGACGATTGAGCGGCCCGAACGCGATCGACTCCACGCACTTGGAGCGCGAACCGGTGTTGCAACTCGGAGCTTGCTCGCCCGCTCCCGTTCTTCAACTTCCAACGCCAACCCCCCAGCGGGGGCATCGGGCGAATCGCGGACACGCGCGTAATCAGTCGCCGGGTCCCTCGCGTACACACAACTCCGGAAGCTTTCCTACTCCGACAGCCCGGCGGCTTCAAGGGCCTGAGCACGGTCGGTGAACGTCCATACTTCGATGCCCTTCCCGTCACGTACCTTGATCAGCCAAGCCCATTCGACGTCGATCTCTGTTCCCAAGACCTCGCCCCGAGCAATCAGCCGGTTAACCGCGATCACGCGCTCCACATCGACATCGATCACGTCGACAGGCTGCGCCCTCGGCGCTCCGGAAAAGACCTCGGCCTGACGACCCAGGTAGTCACCCACTCCAGCGTGCCCGTGATAGGTCCCAGGTTCCATCGACTCTCGGGGCGGGTGCCACTCGATCTCGGGGTCCAGATACGGCAGGATCGCCTCGGCTCCGCCGTCATTCCAGGCATGGACAGCCCGCAATGCCAGTTCGACGTTCTCCTCCGACATCGCCTACTCCCGCTCTGAGGCTGCGTCTCCGGCCTCACTGCGCTTCTCGACGATCCAGAAGTGTTCGTATCTCTTGACCACTTCTTCAGCGCCCGGTTCAACCTCAACGGCTGTGTGCCCAGGTGCGACAGCGAAACGCTCGGGTCGCGAGTTGACCTCCTGCCATTCCTGGCTGGAAAGTCGCAAGCGGACGCCGCAATCGAGCCGCCAGCACTCACATCGAAAACCGGCCACCAGAAGGCCACTCCTAAGCCAATCGGCCTTGCTCCTGTTGAGGTCCCGGCAAAATGCCTCGTTGTCAGCGATACGCGCGGCCCGTGACATCGCCTACTCCGACAGCCCCGCGGCTTCGAGGGCATCGCCGAGGTTTTCGGTACTCCAGACCACAGTGGCAACGCCGTCCTTGTAGTCGACCAATACACCCAGCGGCGTTTCAACCTCGGCACCACTTCCTCGGCCACGGGCGCGGAACGTGCCAATCGCGAGGACCC
The DNA here is from genome assembly GCA_036520315.1 of Solirubrobacterales bacterium. Taxonomy (GTDB): domain Bacteria; phylum Actinomycetota; class Thermoleophilia; order Solirubrobacterales; family 70-9; genus DASUPK01. The sequence continues at coordinate 13,149 of DATDJZ010000040.1, forward strand.
GGTCGCCAAGGTCGCGGATGTCTGGGTACTCCCGGTGGAGCTCATCGAAGGACTCATCGAGATCACGGAAGAACTCGCGGACACCCGCGTGCCCCGAATAGACCCTGCCCTCACCGCTCAGCATCTCCTCGATAAATGCGTGGAACTCGATCTCTGGGTGCAGTTCCACCAGGAACGCTTCGACATCGCCGCGGTTGGTCGCCGCAATTGCGCGCTTGAAAGCCTCGACGTTCTTCTCCGACATCGTCTTTAGGTGTCTCGTTGCGTCCGGCGCGTCCCCCAGTACGCGACGGCCGCACACGCTGCGCCGACTACGAGGATTCCGTTGTTTGCAACTCCTTCAGCGTCGTCAGTTCCAACCGCAGAAGCGATCCCATAGATGGAGAGCCACACCACGAAGATGACGGCAAACAGCAAGACGGCCCGTGCGACAAATTCGAGGAAGCGCATGCCGCTAGGCGCAGTACTGGAAGGGGAAGCCGGCGACCAGGTGCCTGGCATTTGCGTTGAGCCGACTCGAGGCCTTGAAAAGATGATCGACCCTCCCGTACCAGCCGAGCCGGTAGTCCGATGCAGCGAGAGCAAAGTTCTCCGAGATCTTGTCCCAGATATGAATCCATTGAGCGATCAGGGCCTCGTCGCCGGCTGGCGGCACGATCGCTCGAAGCTGGTTATTGGCCGATAACTCCCTCCGACCGACGGCGGCAAGGGCGTTCCCGGCGGCGTGGATCCTGAACTTCTTGTTGGCGCGCCAAAAGCGCTTCATGAGTCGATTCGTGTCCCTATCCGAGCTCCTGCAGATCGGGTCCGTTTGTAGCGCGTACTCCGCTCGGGTCGAGGCGGCGTCGGCCGGGGCGGCCCAAACCGCGATCAGCCCCACCGACAGAACGAACGGCATGACAGCTTTCCGCATGCTCCTTCTCCCTCTCTTCCCTCACAGGTTTCCCTACCCAACACCGATCGTCGCAGTGATGCGCGGCGAGGGCAATGCCGAGTCCCGGATCTGTATGAGGTCTGTATGCGGGTCCTAGTCCCCGGGGCATAGGCTTCGGCTTCGCCTCGGCTCGACGTTCGATCCCTACACTCCTGCGTCGGGCCGGGGCTTCCTCTGTGGCGCTCGAGGTTGCGAGACATGCGTCAAAAACCGGCCCGGTGCCCTTTGGACGAGCGAGAGGAGCCGGGGGCTCCACTAATCGCCGGATCAGCTTCCAGCTCGGCCAGGGTCGCGGCAACGTCCACAAGCTGGCAGTTTGCGGGGTAGGTCCCCGTTAACTCCGTTACCCGCGGCGAGCTGTCCTACTTGTGGAATCGAGGTCGGTCAGGCGCACCAGGCGGATCAGGTCCCCTAGGGACAAAGCACGGAGAAAATGCAGTCCGAGACTGATCCGATCGAGCGCGCCAGCGTCGCCAGGACGATGGGCCTGCCCTGAACGCTGCTCGTCGAGATCCGGGGCTCATATTCAAATGTGGTACATCCCCGCGCCGGCCGACTCGGCCTCGCGACGGGCGATGTCGGCGATCGAGGTGGAGCGGAAGGTGGCGCGGAGCGCCTCCACCCCCTCCTCCCAGATACCGCCGGCCTCCTTG
>DATDJZ010000041.1:0-9978 GCA_036520315.1 Solirubrobacterales bacterium
GCCGAAGCTCTCCCAGTTGAGGTTCTTGCCCGTCTGCGGGTCAGGCGCCCCATAGTGGAGGAAGAGCGTCATTCCGATCAGTGCAGCGACCCCGGCGGCGGCGCGTGGATCCGACAGCGCCGTGTTGCGGAGGATCTGCTCCCGCGACGCCTGCGAGGGTGCCCGGGTGATCCCCTGGCCACCGATCGCATCGATCAACATCAACAGCCCACCCCGGAGCTCAGGATCCGGGATCTCCGAGATCAGCTGAGCCGCACCCTGATCGACCCCCAGGTCACTCGCCTTGCGGCCCCAGAGGCCGTGGGGATCGCGGTCGCGCGGCAGCGAGGGAACGACCGTGTCGCAGACGGCGGTCAGGACCCCCCGCTGGGAGTCGCTGAGCGCGATGCCTGCTTCTTCTCCTGAACCCATCGATCGGGACTTTACCCGGGACTGGCCGGCTGGCCAGTTCCGGGGGGCCGCCAACCTATTCCTCGTCAGCGGCCACTGTCAACCGGCCCACGTCCGCGAAACCGACGCGGACTATGTGAGAACGAAGTAGTCCCGGTGCACGGCCTCCTCGGAAGCGTGTGGGAGCAGCTCGCGGACCTCGGCGGAGCGCATTCCCTTGACCCGGCGGAGCTCGCCGGCCGAGTAATTGACGATCCCCTTGCCGATCTTCCGGCCGTCGGCGGTGACCTCGACGGCGTCCCCGGCGTCGAAGTCACCCTCAACTTCGGTGATCCCGACGGGCAACAGGCTGCTGCCGCTCTCCCGCAGGACCCTGGCCGCCCCGTCGTCGACCCGAAGCGTCCCGTGGCTCGGCTTCGCGTAGCGCAGCCAGAGCTTGAAGCTCGACGTCCGCTCCCGGTGTGGCGCGAAGCGGGTCCCGGCCGGCTCGCCGGAGGCCGCCGCGAGCAGCGTCCCCTCGGCGGTGCCGTCGCAGATCACGGCGCCGATCCCGGACGCACCCGCCATCCCCGCGGCAGCCACCTTGCTCCGCATCCCCCCCAGCCCGAAGGGCGAGGTGTGCTCCCCGATCTGGTATTCGGCGAGCTCGGACTCGTCCCCCACCTCGCTCACGAGCTCGGCATCGTCGCTGCGCCGCGGGTCCCTCGTGTACAGGCCCGCCTGGTCGGTGAGCAGCACGAGCAGCCTCGCCTCGAGCATGATCGCCACCTGCGCGGCGAGGAAGTCGTTATCGCCGAATGTGATCTCGTCGGTGGCCGTCGTGTCGTTCTCATTGATCACGGGGACCACGCGCCAGTCGAGCAGGCGGCTGAGCGTCCGGCGCGCGTTCAGGTAGTTGGTCCTCAGCTGCAGGTCCGAGGCGGTCAGCAGAACCTGCGCGGCGCGCACCTCTGCCTCCGCCAGCCGCTCCTCGTAGGCCCGGAAGAGGCTCCCCTGCCCGACGGCCGAGGCGGCCTGCAGCTCGTCGATCGCCGACGGGCGCCGCCCGAGCTCCAGGACCCGCATCCCGCGCGCGATTGCGCCCGAGGTGATCAGCACCACGTTCTCGCCGCCGGCGTGGAGCTGGCCGACCTGCGAGCAGACTCGATCGAGGACGTCGGTCCTGAGCGCTCCCTCCTCCCCGGCGACGATGGAGGAGCCGAGTTTCGCCACCACGGTCATGGCGCGGCAGAGGGTACGCCGTGGTCCGGCTTCGCCACCGGATCGTGGCCACATGCGGCCGCTACGGCTCGAGCTCGAACTCCACCTCGCCCACCACGACCTCATCGCCCGGCTCGAAGCCCGCTCGCTGAAGCTCGGCGAGCACCCCGATCTCCCGTAGTCGACCCTCGAGGTAATCCAGAGCCTCAGGGTTTTCGAGGTCATGGCGTGCGATCAGCAGCTCGATCCCGCGCCCGGTGACCCTGAACCTCCCATCGCCCTCCTCGACCACCTCGAAGCCCTCCGCCTCGCCGGGCCGGTACACCCGGTGCTCCGCTTCGAACCCCCCACGCGCCGCTGCCCCGGGCTCCTCCTCGGGCAACGCGGCGAAGATCGCGCCGACCAGCTCGTCGAGGCCGGCGCCCGTGGCCGCCGAGATCCCGAGGACGGCGGCGGAGTGCGAACCATGCTCATCACGCCATTCGGTGACCAGTTGTTCTGCCTCGTCGTGCGGGAGCAGGTCGATCTTGGAGAGCGCGACGATCTCGGGTAGGTGAACGAGGCCGGCGCCGTAATCGGCGAGCTCCGCTCGAACGGCGCGGTAGTTCGACTCGGGATCGCCCTCGGCGGGCGCCACCTCGACAAGGTGAACGAGCAGCCGGCAGCGCTCCAGGTGGGCGAGAAACTCGTGCCCGAGGCCGGCGCCGTCCGCGGCTCCCTCGATCAGGCCGGGGATGTCGGCCAGCACCAGCTGGCGGTCGTCGAGGTCGATCGTGCCCAGGTTGGGTTCGACCGTGGTGAAGGGGTAGTCGGCCACCTTGGGGTCCGCCCTGGTGAGCCGAGCGAGGAGGGAGGACTTGCCGGCGTTCGGCAGCCCCACGAGCCCGACGTCGGCGAGCAGCTTGAGGCGCAGCTCGATCTCCCCCGCCTCCCCCTCGAGCCCGCGTTCGGCGAAGCGGGGCGCCTGGCGGGTCGAGGTCGCGAAGCGCTTGTTGCCGTGGCCCCCCGATCCGCCGCGCGCTGCGACGACGCGCTGCCCATCCGCCAGCAGCTCGCTCTCCGAACCGTCGAAGCCGTGCACCACCGTGCCGGGGGGCACCCGGATCTCGAGATCCCTTCCCCGCTCGCCGTGCTGGCGCTTGCCCCGGCCGTGCTCCCCGCGGCCGGCCCGGAAGTGGCGGCTGCGCCCGAGCGAGGAGAGATCGCGGCGCTGCGCGTCCGTGACCAGCACTACGTTTCCCCCTCGCCCGCCGTCACCGCCGTCCGGCCCGCCGCGTGGGACGTGCGCCTCGCGCCGAAAGCTGACCACACCGTTGCCGCCGCGGCCTCCCTCCACGTAGATCTTCGCTCGGTCGAAGAGCATGCCGCGAAGTTAGACCCCTGGCCTCCGTGACCACATGCACAATCTTGTACTGGCTCCGATGCGTAGATGACGTTGAGAAATCACGCAACCCAGGCGCAGTCTCAGCCGAACGGGACGGCGGGGTCGTTTGGGGAGAGGAGAAGTGCAATGGAAGCAACGACCACCACCGTCGACGAGGCGCGTTTGGAGCAGTTCTCGGCCAGGCGGTGACCGACATCGGCGCGGCCATGAACGGCGTCCTCGTGATGATGGGCGGTGAGCTCGGCCTCTGGAAAGCGCTCGCGGGCGCCGGCCCGCTGAGTTGCGCCGAGATCGCCGAGAGAAGCGGCGTGGCCGAGCGATACGTCCGCGAGTGGGCGTCGGCGCAGGCCGCCAGCGGGTACCTCGAGTACGACGCCGATGCGGACACCTTCACCCTGCCGCCCGAGCAGGCGATGGCGTTCGCCGACGAGGACAGCCCGAGCAGGCGATGGCGTTCGCCGACGAGGACAGCCCCGTGTATCTGCTGGGGGGCTATCACCTGATCAGCTCGGCGTTCAAGGACCGCGAGAGGATCGAGGAGCGATTCAGAAGCGGCGACGGGTTCGGCTGGCACGAGCACGATCCGGAGCTCTTCGTGGGAACTGAGCAGTTCTTCCGCCCCGGCTACCGGGCGCATCTGGTGTCCGAGTGGATCCCCGCCCTCAAGGGGATGGATGAGAAGCTCCGCGGCGGAGCGAAGGTGGCGGACATCGGATGTGGCCACGGGATCTCGACGATCCTCATGGCCCAGGCATATCCGGAGTCCACCTTCCACGGCTATGAGTACCACGACGCCTCGATCGAGAGGGCTAGCGAGATCGCCGACGCGGAGGGAGTGAGCGGCAACACGGAGTTCGATGAGGCGAACGCCAAGGAGTACCCGGGAGACGAGTACGACCTGGTCTGCTTCTTCGATTGCCTGCAGACATGGGTGATCCGGTCGGTGCGCTCGAGCACGTTCGCGAGACGATCGGTGACGACGGGACCGTGATGCTGGTGGAGCCGTTCGCGGCAGATTCGCTGCCGGAGAACCTCAATCCCGTTGGTCGCGTCTACTACGCCGCATCGACTCTGATCTGCACGCCGTCCTCGCTCGACCAGGAGCCGCTCTGGGATTGGGCGCCCAGGCGGGCGAGCAACGCCTGTGCGAGGTCGCCGAGAAGGCGGGGTTCACCCGATTCCGACGCGCCACGGAGACGCCGTTCAACCTGGTCCTCGAGGCCCGTCCATAGGAAATCTGCCGGTCGCCCGGCGTGACGGCGCCGGGCGGCGGGCTAACTCGTGCCCGTCGCCGGGCGCGCCCGCGGCCACCAGCGCCGTCGCGTCTTCGGCTCGGCCTCGGCCTCACGCGCGCCGAGGTCGAAGTACAGAAGCGTCCGGCCGATCGCCACGTACGGGATCAGCAGGGCGAAGACGATCGAGCCGATCAGGTTGACCATGACCGGTGAGAGGTTGAGGAAGATCAGGATGAATCCGAGCAGCGGTCCCGCGGCCACGGCGAGAAGGGACAGGACGCCGATCACCGCCACGGACCTCCACCAGTGCCCGCGGAAGAGCGCGCTACTCCCCCGAAATGCCTCGCGGATCGAGGCGTCCCTGAAGAGGATCTCCTGCTGGACCAGCTGCCACGCGAAGTAGAAGTAGATCCCGAAAGGGATGCCAATCACGGTGAAGATCATCAATCCGGCCAGCACGATGGCGAGCAGCTGCCCTAGGACCACGCGCCAGAGGCGCGGATACAGCGCCCGGTAGGACGCTCGCGCGCTGCCTTCCCGACCCGACTCGATAATTCGCATGTACGCGACCACCGCCCCGGAGACGATCGCGAATCCGACCGGCTGAGAGATGTCCTCGAAGGAGCCAGTGAACTCGAGCGTCAGGCCCGCCGGGTGGATCTGGAGCGTGAAGTCGTTTCCTCCGGTCCACTGTTCCAATAGGTACTGCACGCCCTGAATCGCGGCGAGGATGACGAAGCCGGCGAACGCCAGGGCGAGCATGGTGCGCCAGTGACGACCATAGAGTTGGCGAGCCCCGCGCAGCAGCTGGCCCACGGCCCACTGATGGTGAAGGTCGCTGATGTCGACCGGTCGCCACCGCGTCAGCAGGATTGGCACCACGATCAAGGCGAGCAGGGCGAGCGCCAGCCCGATCGCCCCGACCGGGTTCTTCGCTTGAAGGTTGATGAACTCCGAGACGCCCGCGATTGCTCCGCAGAAGGCGGTCGAGGTAACCGGGCCGAGGACTGAGCCGCCGGGCAGCCGGGGACTGTCCTGACGGATCCCGTCCATCCAGGTGAAGGGGCGCAGCCACTGGTCCTTCGTAGTCGGCCCCTGCGGCCCGTTGTTGAAGCCCTTCTCCCGCTGGCCCCAATGCCCCAAGAAGGTCAGCCACTGGAACTCGCTGCCCGGCCCCGCTGCGGTGGGAATGACCACCGGCCGCGGGTTGGATTCGGTATGCGGCTCCTGGGTGTTGTCGCAACCGACGCCCGACCCGTGCGAGCCGTTCTGGATGTAGATCGCGTTGTCATAGAAGGTCGCGTGCGAGCCGGCGGCCGGGTAGACGATCGGGTGCGTTTCGTCCTTCTGGACCTTGGTGTCGTCCCACTCTGCTCGCTCCCCCCCGGCGTGCTGGAAGAGGGCGATCTGCGATGGACCCTGCGCGAGTGCCTCCGCGGGCGTGTCCGCGTCGAAGGAGATCTGCATCCCCTCCCAGTCGCCCTCGTGGACATCGTTGAACTGATTGAAGTAGTAGAAGAACCAGTACTGGACGACCAGGCCCGAGTAGCCCGGCTCGGTGGCGATATGGGCGTAGGTGACAGGTGGAGCCTGGCCCCCAGCTCGCAGGTCCCTGAAGTCCGTCGCGTAGCTGCCCTTGCGGGGACACTTGACGCTCAGCGGATCGCCAGGCAGATTGAGGTAGTAGTCCTCGTCGAGGCCGGCGATATCGGCGGCCGTCGGAGCCCTCTTGACCGGGACTTCCTTGCCGTTTATGTAGTGGACCAGCCTGACCGCGGGGTTCCCCAACACCGTGTCCACCGTGGTCGGCGGGTTGTACTGCTCCTCGGTGGTATCGCAGTTGTCGTCGTCCGTCTGCTCCCGAAGGTTCAGGAACGGCGAGTACGAGGAGACCAGCTGCTGCTGCTCCGCGGACACGTCGGCCCCGGCTGTCGAGGCGACGAGCAACGAGCTGAAGGCGGCGAGAGCAAGGCACGCCGCCAACCTTCCTGGCCGGCGGAGCACGGCGCCAAGCTAACACCCGTTCCTGCGCGAAACCTCCGGGTTTTCCCGCGCCCGTGCCCGGATTGGACGCTCGGGCGGGTCAGTTCAGGACTGCTCGGCGATGCTGAAGCTGATCTGGTCTCCGATCACGGTCGCATCCAGCTCCTTGTCGTCGAGCATCACCGCGGCCGTCGGCTCGACGGCGACCGCCACCTCATCCTCGCCCTCAACGACCTGGTCGTCCGGCGGCGGAGTGTCGACCACCGACACCATCAGGCTCGCGCCGGCTGATGCACCGTCGGTCGGTTGGGGACTGATGCGCAGCATCGAGCCATCGGGAACGTCCGACTCGTCGAGAATGCCGCGGATCGCATGAGAGGCTTCCGGGGAAATCGTGAGCACGAGGCCCACCTCCTCCTGGTCGAGAGCATGAGTCCGTCGGTTACCCGCGTTCGCGGGCGGGAAACCGCCAATTAGCTCTCGAACGGCGGCTACTCGCTGGTGCTCTCGACGACCGAGATGGTGCGGCCGCGCCGGCCCGTGCTGAACTGCACCACGCCGGGCCGGACGGCGAAGATCGTATGATCGCGCCCGAGGCCGACGCCGTCGCCCGGGCGGAAGCGCGTCCCGCGCTGACGCACGATGATCTCGCCGCCACTCACCGACTCGCCGGCGAACACCTTGACTCCGAGGAACTTCGGGTTGGAGTCGCGCCCGTTGCGGCTCGAGCCGAGCCCCTTCTTATGAGCCATCGCTCTGCTCCTTCTTGGCTGCGGGCTTCTTCGCGGTTGACCTGGTGCCCGAGGAGGCGGTGGACCTCGTGCCCGTGGATCCGTCGGCGGTTCTTGTGGCCGACGACTTTGTCCGGGCCGGCTTCCGGGTGAGCATCTTCACGTCCGTGATCTCCAGCCGGGTGAGCTCGGAGCGATGCCCGGCGCGGCGGCGATAGCCCTTCTTCGGCCGGTACTTGAAGACCCGCACCTTCGGGCCGCGCTCGTGCGCGGCAACCTTCGCCTCGACCTTGACCTTCTCGAGGTCCTTGCCGAGCACCATCTCCTTGTCTCGGAAGGCGACCGCGCGGAGGTCGACCTTGTCCCCCTCCTTCGCCGAGAGGCGGTCGACGAGCAGGGTCGAGCCCTTCTCGACGCGGTACTGCTTTCCGCCTGTCTCGATCACTGCGTAGCTCGCCATGGTCAATTCAGCCTTTCTTGATTCGGCGGCGGTGTTTGTGGCCGCCGTTCATGCTGGTCTAGCTCTTGGAACCGCCGCCGGTGCGTGAACGTCGCCTTCCGCCCCTGCTTCCGCGACGTCGGCGCCCGCTGGAGGACGAGGATTCTAGCTTCTCGCCGCGGTCTCCATTCGAGCCCGCTTGCACGACATTTCCGTCGCTGTCGAGCAGCACGGCGGTCGCCGCCGAGCGTCCGACGCTCTCGATGCGCACCATGCGCTGCTCGCCGACGTGAGGCCCCGCCCCCGCGACGCTGACGATGTACGAGTCCACCCGCGCGACGGCGTCGTCGACGTTGTACATGTGTGGCTCCTCGATCGAGACGAGCACCTCCTCGCCGACCTGGAAGGGCAGCGCCCGCTCCTCGATCTCCTCTCGCTTCCCCGTCTCGACCACATGGAACGTGTCCAGCGAGAGCGCGTCACCTCCCTCGAAGTGGAACCGCTTGCCGGTCTCCTCCTCGAGGTTGGTGAGCCCAGAGTCGGGACTGAGGAGCTCCGCGGCGACCCGGGGGTTGACCCGGATCAGGTAGGCCTCGGGCTTCGGGTCCTCCTCGACCACCTCCTGGAGCCTCCGGACGATCTGAATCGCCATCGTCTCCTCCGACGGGACGACGCCCTCGCCACCGCAGGTGGGGCAGGTCTTCGTGAGGATCTCCCGGACCCCGTCTGTGACGTTCTGCCGGGTCATCTCCACCAGCCCGAGCGGCGAGACCTCGACCACGTAGGTCTTGGTCCGGTCCTCGTCGAGGGCCGTGCGCAACGTCTTCAGCACCTGGTCGCGGTTTCGCGCCCGCGCCATGTCGATGAAGTCGATGACGATGATCCCGCCGATGTCGCGCATTCGCAGCTGGCGGACCACCTCCTCGGCGGCCTCGACGTTGACCTTGGTGATCGTGTCCTCGAGCCGGCCCTTCCCCTTGCCGGTGAAGCTGCCGGTGTTGATGTCGATGACTGTCAGTGCCTCCGCGTAGTCGATCATCAGGTAGCCGCCCGAGGGCAGATCGACGCGGCGGCTCAGCACCGAGTCGAACGCCTCCTCGACGCCCCACTTCTCGAAAAGCGGCTCCTTGTCCTTGTAGAGCTCGACGCGGTCGGCGAGCTCAGGGGCCGTCCGCTGGAGGAACTTGGTGACGCGGTCGTGCTGCTTCTCGTCGTCGATGATCGCGCCCTCGAACTCCTCGACCAGGACGTCGCGAACGACGCGGATCGAGAGATCGGCCTCCTGGAAGACCATCTCGCCGGCCCCCGACTTCTTGGCGCGTTCGGTGACCACCTCGTTGAGGCGGTGCAGGTAGGCGATCTCGCGGGAGAAGTCCTCCTTCTTCGCGCCCTGCGCGGCGGTGCGGACGATCACGCCCCCGTCGCCGATGTCCACCTTCTCGATCAGCTTGCGAAGGCGCTGGCGCTCGCCGTCCGGCAGCCGCTTGGAGACGCCGATGCCTCCCCCCTGCGGCATGTAGACGAGGTAGCGGCCGGCGATCGAGAGCTGCATCGAGAGCCTCGCGCCCTTGGTCTTCAGCGGGTCCTTGACGACCTGCACGATGATCTCCTGGCCGGGCTTGATCAGCTCGTCGATGCGCCGCCCTCGGCCGCGACCCCGCTTGGGGACCGCCTGGCCTCCAGGCATCACGATCTCGTCGACGTGCAGGAAGCCGTTTCGCTCCAGGCCGATGTCAACGAAGGCGGCCTCCATCCCGGGCAGGACGTTGTCGACCTTGCCCTTGTAGACGTTGCCGACGATAGAGCGGCGGCCGCGACGCTCGACATAGAGCTCGGCCACCTTCCATTCATTTGACGGGCTGGCCTTCTTGCGGCGCTTGCCGCCCTGAGGGCTGCCCTTTGCCTCGAGCACGGCGACGCGGGTCTCCCCGCGGTCGACGCTGACGAGGATGTTCTTCTTCATGTGACTTGTGTTCCTTTCTTCCACTAAACGGGTTGCGCCTGGCGGCGCACCCTCGCATCACCGCACACCACAGCCGGACCGCCGCTTCGTGCGGGGCCCTGATTCGTGGTTGTGGTCTGGGTGTGCTCTACGTGGCTCAGCGCAACAGTGGTGTTGGCGCCCTGCTGCGTGTGGAGTTGAGCCGCGCCTGGGTGTGGATGCTCTGCAGGAGCCCGATCGCGAGGAACGTGGCGATCACCGACGAGCCCCCGTATGACATCAGGGGCAGGGTGACGCCAGTCACGGGCATGATGCCGAGAGTCATGCCCACGTTCACGAGGATCTGGAACATGAGCATGGCGGCGATGCCGCCCGCGATCAGGGTCCCGAACAAGTTCTTGGAGAGCGTCAGGATGCGGAGAATTCTCCAGATAAGCAGGGCGAATAGGGACAGTACGAACGCTGCACCCGCGAACCCGAAGCGCTCCCCGATCACGGCGAAGACGAAGTCCGTGTGCCGCTCGGGGAGGAAGAGGAGCTTGGTCTGGGTCGAGTTGTCGCCGCGTCCGGTCTTCTCGCCGGATCCAATCGCGGTGACGCTCTGGTTGACCTGATAGCTCGCATCGCTCGGATCATTTGAGGGATGCAGAAATGCAGTGAGCCGGTCCTCCTGG
>DATDJZ010000042.1:0-20463 GCA_036520315.1 Solirubrobacterales bacterium
GGTGACGGTCTTCGAGGGGGATGAGGACCTCGGCCTCGGCCCCGATACGGAGGCGATCGAGATCTGGCGCTCGATCGGGGTGCCGGAGGAGAGGATCGTCCCGCTGCCACGCTCGGAGAACTTCTGGCAGGCCGGCGACACCGGCCCCTGCGGCCCCTGCTCGGAGATGTACATCGACCGGGGCCCGGACTTCGGCCGCGCGGACGACCGCCCCGGCGACGACACCGACCGCTATCTCGAATACTGGAATCACGTCTTCATGACCTATGACCTCGCCCAGGACGGGTCGCTCGGCGAGCTGCCGATGAAGAGCATCGACACCGGCATGGGGCTCGAGCGGATGGCGGCGATCCTCCAGGACGTCGAGTCGGTCTTCGACACGGACTCACTCCGCCCGCTAGTTGATCTCGCCGAGGAGCTCTCGGGCCGTTCCTACACCCGGGATCCCGCGACCACCCGCGCCATGCGCATCCTCGCTGATCACTCGCGTGGAGCCGCGGCGATGATCGCCGACGGAGTGGTGCCCTCCAACGAGGAGCGCGGCTACGTCCTGCGGCGGATACTTCGCCGCGCGATCCACCGGGGGCGCTCGCTCGGTCTCGAGGCGCCGTTCATGGAGAGCTTCGCGGGGCGCGCGCTGGACATCCTCGGCCCGGCCTACCCGGAGCTCGAGGCCGAGCGCGACACGGTGACCCGCTGGGTAAGCGACGAGGAGGAGAGCTTCGGGCGCACGCTCGACCGCGGCATGCAGATGGTCAGGGACCTGATCCGGCACGCCCACGAGGACCGGACCTCGTGGATCGACGCGGAGGACGCGTTCAAGCTCCACGACACCTACGGCTTCCCGTACGACCTCACCAAGGAGCTGCTCGCCGAGGAGGGCCTCTCCGTCGACGACGAGGGCTTCGAGGAGCTGATGGACGAGCAGCGCTCCCGCGCCCGGATGGGGATCGCCAACGCCCACGGGTCCGAGGACCACCACGGCGCCGTGCTCACCTTCGCTTCGGCCGCCCCGCCCTCGCGCTTCGTCGGCTACGAGAAGCTGCGGGCGGAGACCAGCCTGCTCGCCGCCGAGGGCGACGCAGGGCGCGCCTTGGTCAAGCTCGAGGAGAGCCCGTTCTACGCGGAGGGTGGCGGACAGGTCGCGGACTCGGGCGAGGTCCGGTGGGATGGCGGCAGCGCTCGCGTCGCCGACGTCTACCGAGTGGGTGATGACCAGGCGGTAGAGCTCGACACCCCGCTGGACGGCATCGGACCCGGGACGCCGGTCGAGGCCGAGGTGGACCACGTCGCTCGCTTCGCGACGATGCGAAACCACACGGCCACCCACCTGCTCCACGCGGCCCTCCGGGAGCGCCTCGGTACCCACGTGCGCCAGGCGGGCTCGGCGGTGCGCCCCGACAAGCTCCGCTTCGACTTCACCCATTCATCTCCGCTGACGGACGAGGAGCTGCGCGACATCGGCGACCGCGTCAACGATTGGATCAAGGAGAGCCACGCGGTACGGGCGCTCGAGATGTCCCGAATGGAGGCCGAGCGGCTCGGCGCGATGGCGCTCTTCGGCGAGAAGTACGGCGACTGGGTGCGCGTGATCGAGGTCGAGGGAGTCTCGCGCGAGCTCTGCGGCGGCACCCACGTCACCAACACCGCCGCGATTGGGATCTTCGCGGTCGCCTCCGAGGGCTCGAGCGCGGCGAACGTCCGCCGCATCGAGGCGCTCACCGGCCCTGCGGCGATCGACTGGTTCCGCGGCCGCTCGCGCCAGCTCTCCGAGATCGGCCGGATCCTCGGCTCCGAGCAGGACCCTGTCGCGGGCGCCCGCCGTGCGTCCGAGTCCATCAAGGAGTTGGAGCAGGGGGCGAGGAAAGCGGGCTCGGAAGACCTCACCAAGAAGGCCGAAGAGATCGCGGCCTCCGGGCAGAAGATCGGCGGGATCACCGTCTTCGTGGGCCGCGGGGAGAACTCGGATCAGCGCGCGCTGCTCGACCTGGCCGACCGGATCAAGTCCCGCGCCGGCGCGGCGGCCGTCGTCCTCGGAGGGGCGGGCGACGGCAAGGCGGCGCTCGTCGCCAGCTTCAGCAAGGAGGTCACCGACCGCGACCTCTCGGCCGTCGAGGTGATCAAGGAGGCGGCGCAGGTGATCGGCGGCGGCGGAGGAGGGCGCGAGAACGTGGCCCAAGCGGGCGGCCGCGACCCATCTAAGCTCGACGACGCGCTGGTTACGGCCCGGAACGCGATCGAGGCCAAGCTCTCGGCCTGATGCCAAAGAGGCCAGCCGGGCTTCGGATGGCCTCTGGGGCCGTACACGGCGTTCGATCGGGCACCGCAATCGCTGCCGCCGCCTGTGCAGCGACAGTGATCGTGCTGCTCGTCGGCTGCGGGAGCTCGGAGAAGGTCGTCGGCGGGTCGGCCAGGGTGGCGATGGTGACCCCGCCGGACTATCTCGACCCACAGCTCGCCTATACGACCGAGGCGGCGGAGGCGGATTGGATCGCCTACACGCCGCTGCTCACCTACCGGCATAAGAGCGGCGCCGACGGGACCGAGCTGATTCCGGGGCTGGCGCAGCGGATGCCGCGGATCTCGCCGGACGGGAGGACCTACCGCCTCACCCTGCGGCCTGGGCTCATCTACTCGAACGGCAGGCCCGTGATGGCGAGCGACTTCGGGTACACGGTCGAGCGCGCGATCCGGCTCGGCTGGCCGGGCAGGAGCTTCCTGACCGACAACATCGTCGGCGCCCGCGAGTTCGAGGGCGGCCTGACTCAGGAGATCTCCGGGATCACCACCGACGACGCGAGTGGCCAGATCGTCATCAGGCTCAAGCGGCCCTGGGGGGCCTTCGAGAACGTGCTGGCGCTTCCCGCCGCGGGCCTGGTTCCAAGCGGGACCCCGATGCGCGATCTCAGCGCCAGGCCGCCACCGGGAGTCGGCGCCTACCGGATCACCGATGTCGTTCCAGGACGGAGCTGGACGATGGTCAGGAACGATCGCTTCGACCCCCTCGAGATCCCGGACATCCCCTCGGGGAGCCTGGAGCGGATCGCGGTCAAGGTCGTGCACAGCCCCGGCGCCGCGGCGAACCAGGTGCTTGCGGGCCGCGCGGACGGCTACGACCCCGGGGCGCCGCTGCCGCCGGGGATCCAGTCGCGGGCGCAGGATCTGGGCTCGAAGCGCTTCGACCTGCTGGGTATCCCCTCGACGCTCTATTTCTTCCTGAACACCGCGGAGCCGCCCTTCAGCAGCGAGCTCGCGCGGCGCGCCGTGGTCACGGCCCTCGACAGGCCCTACATGGCGAAGCTGGGGAAGGGCGCTCTGGACCCGGGTTGCTATCTGATCCCGGACGGGATCGTCGGCCATCCGTCGGCCTCGTGCCCGTACGGCGACGCAGACGATCGCGGCGACCTGAAGGCCGCCAGGCAGCTCGTCCAGGAGTCAGGTGTCGCCCGCTTCCCGGTGGTCGTCTGGGTGGAGGACAGCTCGCCGGAGCGGGCCTACGCCCGCTACTACACCAAGCTCCTCAATCGGCTCGGCTTCGATGCCCGCACGAAGGTCGTGGCGACGGCCCAGGACTTCGGCCGGATCGAAGGGGGGCGGACCGATCCACAGACTGGATTCGCCAGCTGGTTCAACGATTACCCGAACCCGATCGACTTCTACTCGGTGCTCGACTCCCGCTTCATCGGACCTCCGGGAAGCCCGAACGCCGGGCGGGTCGACGACCTCTTCATCCGCCAGCAGCTCGAGAAGCTCAGCCTGGTCGCGGCGCAGGACCTGGGCTCGGTGGCGGGCGACTGGAGGGACCTCGACGAGTACGCGGCGACCAAGGCGTACCTCGCCGTTTTCGGCACCCAGCGGGTTCCCAAGCTGATCTCAGACCGCATCGCCCCGACCTCCGCCGTGATCCACCCTCTCTTCCTCAGCGACTGGAGCAGTTGGTCGCTGCGGTAAACGGGTGCTCGGCCCTTGTTCCAAATCGGCACGCCCCGAGACTGGCGAATGTCTCCCAAGTGTTGGCGTCGTCTTAAGGAATGCTTGACTTGCGCTTTGCGCGGATATATCACTCCCGGTTGGGTGCAGGTGACTATCCCGTTGGGATTCGGAACGACTACAGGAGGAACAGGGTGAGGAAGCTCACGCAGGTGCTCGTACTGGGCGTCGCTGCAGGCATTGCCGCGCTTGGCTTGGCGGCGTGCGGAGGCGGCGACGACGGCGGCGGCGGGTCCGAAGGCGGAACTGCCACCGTGCTGATGGGGACCGCGCCGGACTACCTTGATCCGCAGGAGGAGTACACGACACAGGGCGCCGAGGCGACCTGGATCAGCTACACGCCGCTGGTCACCTACAAGCACGAGAACGCCCCGGGCGGGAACGACGTCATCCCGGGCCTCGCGACCGCGCTGCCGCAGATCTCCCAAGACGGGTTGACCTACACCCTCACGCTGCGTAAGAACCTGGTCTTCTCGGACGGCACGCCGATCAAGGCGAGCGACGCCGCGTGCACGTTCGAGCGCATGATCAAGGTGAACTGGGGCGGCAAGAGCTTCTTCACCGACAACGTCGTCGGGGCCACCGACTTCGACGAGGGCAAGTCGGATCACATCACGGGCGTCACGACGGACGACAACACGGGCCAGATCACGATCAAGCTCGTCAAGCCCTACGGCGCCTTCACCAACGTGCTGGCGTTTCCCGAGATGGGCCTGGTCCCATGCGGCACGCCCGAGCACACGCTGACGACCGACCTGCCGCCGAGCAGCGGGCCGTACATGGTCACGGACATCGTTCCGAACAAGTCGTTCAGCGTGGTCAAGAACCCGAAGTGGGCCAGCAACAACGTTCCGGGCATCCCTCTGGGCCATCTCGACAAGATCGACGTGACGATCGAGTCGAACACCCAGACCGAGGCCCAGCAGGTGCTGAACAACCAGGCCGACAACTTCGACGCGGGCGACACGATCCCGCCGTCGCTGGTGCAGCAGGTTCGCTCGCAGGCGAGCGACCGGTTCGCCGCGGTGACGATCCCGTCGACGTTCTACTTCTTCTTGAACACGACGATCCCGCCGTTCAACAACGAGCTGGCGAGGCAGGCGGTCAACGTCGCGATCGACCGGCCGGCGCTCCAGCGCCTCGCGAGCGGTTTCCTGACGCCGGAATGCTTCTTCATTCCGGAGGGGCTCCCCGGACACCCGGACAGCGACTGCCCGTACGGGCCCGCGGACGGCAACGGCGACCTCGAGAAGGCCAAGCAGATGGTTCAGCAGTCCGGCACGGCCGGGCAGTCGATCACCGTCTGGGGCGAGCAGCGCGCGCCGCGGACGCAGTACGTCGAGTACTACACCGACCTGCTGAACAAGCTCGGGTACAAGGCCACTCCGAAGATCATCTCGGACACGACCTACTTCCCGACGATCGGCAACGCGAAGACGATGCCGCAGACCGGCTTCGCCGACTGGATTCAGGACTTCCCGAATCCGGTGGACTTCTACCTGCTGTTGACGACGAGCTCCATTCAGCCGGTCAACAACGAGAATTTCGGCAACGTCAGCGATCCGACGATCGACTCGACGGTGGAGAAGCTCGAGCCGACGCCGACGCCCGACCTGGGCTCCGTGGCGGACCAGTGGCAGACGCTGGACGAGTACGTCGCAAAGAAGGGGTACGTCGTCGTTTACGGGTCCGAGGCGGTACCGAAGTTCTTCAGCGACCGGATCGACTTCGAATCGGCGCAGGTGCATCCCACCTACCTGAACGACTGGAGCACCTGGCAACTCAAGTAGTAGGCCGAGAAGCAAAAAGAGGAATATTTGGGGTGTGCCAGGGCACCCCATGACACGATGGCCGTAGACCCGACCGCTCCAAGCCCGGGGGTTCCGGCAGCACTAGAGCCGGAGGTACCCCTGGGCACGGGCGAACTGCAGGGCGAGGGCGGAGTCGGCCCGTACAAGCTGGCCCTACGCCGGCTCCGTCGCAACAAGACGGCTCTCGTATTCGGCGGGATTTTCGTGGTGATCGTCGTGATGTGCCTGTGCGCGCCGCTCTACGCCAAGCACATCGCGCACACCACGCCCTCCGCGAACCACATCACCGACAAGATCACGGTCCGCGGCAAGGAGCGGGACGTGGTCTCGCCCGACGGCGTCCCCACCGGCCCGACCTGGACCGGCAAGTTCCTTCTGGGAGCTGACACGAACGGTCGCGACGTCGCCGTCCGCCTGCTGTACGGAGGACGGAACTCGCTCGAGATCGGCTTCATCGCGACGGCGATCACCACTGTGCTCGCGATGATCGTGGCGCTGATCTCCGGTTACTACCGTGGCTTCGTCGACGGGGCGTTATCCCGCTTCATGGACCTGATCTGGGCGTTTCCCGTGGTCATCCTCGGGGTCGCGCTCGGTACCGCGCTGGCGCTGGGCGGGCTCAACTTCGGCTTATTCACGGTCAGTGGAAACTCCCTCCTGGTCCCGGCGCTGATCATCGGGGTCGTCTACGTGCCCTACATGTCAAAGCCGCTGCGGGGGCAGGTGCTCGGGCTGCGCGAGAAGGAGTTCGTGGAGGCGTCCCGCTCGCAGGGTGCGGGCAACCTGCGAATCATGCTCAGCGAGATCCTGCCCAACATCGCGTCGAGCATCATCGTCTTCATCCCGCTGATGATCGCCAACGCGATCCTGCTGGAGGCGGCGCTCTCCTACCTCGGGGCCGGGGTGCAGCCGCCCAACCCTTCCTGGGGGACGATGATCGGTGACGGCATCCGACTGATCCCGAGCGCAATGCACCTGACCCTGATCCCGGGCGGGATGCTCGTTCTCGCGGTGCTCGGCATCAACATCTTCGGCGACGGTGTGCGGGACGCCCTCGACCCGCGGGCTGAGGTCAGGATCGAGCACTGATGGGGCGCTTCATCGTACGCAGGCTCATTGCGATGGTCGCGGTTCTGTTCGCGATCTCGGTGCTCACCTTCCTGATCTTCCAGACGATCCCGAACGGCGACCCGACGGTGCGGCTGGGAGGCCGCAACTCGACCCCCCAGACCCGCGAGGCGATCCGCAAGGACTGGGGCTTCGACAAGCCGATCTACGAGCAGTACGGGATCACGATGAAGAAAATCTTCACGGGGACGGTGGTCTCCTACACGCAGCAGATCAACGTCGTCGACGAGATCAAGCGGGACCTGCCCGCAACGATCTCACTGGCAATCGGAGCGGGAGTCATCTGGCTCGGCTTCGGGATCCTCTTCGGCGTGATCAGCGCCATGAAGGCGGGGAAGTTCACCGACACGAGCCTCACGGTCCTCTCGCTGATCGGGGTCTCGACGCCTGTCTTCCTGCTGGGTGCCCTGGTGCTCTGGCTCTTCGCCTACAAGCTCACCATCCTCCCGGCCGGCGGCTATGTGCCGTTAACAGAGGACCCCTGGGGATGGTTCACGCACCTGATCGGGCCATGGTTCGTGCTGTCCGTGCTCTTCATCGGCTTCTATTCCAGGGTCTTGCGCTCGAACATCCTGGACACGATCAATGAGGACTACGTCCGCACCGCGCGGGCGAAGGGGCTCGGCGAGCGGCGGATCATGATCCACCACGTCCTGCGCAACTCGCTGATTCCGGTGGTCTCCCTCTTCGGCCTTGACTTCGCAGCCGTGATCGGCGGCGGGGCAATTCTCACCGAGTCGGTGTTCAACCTCCAGGGAGTAGGGCAATATGCCGCGGATTCGATCCAACAGCTCGATGTCCCACCCGTCCTGGTCATCACCATGTTCACGGCGTTCTTCGTGGTTCTGCTGAGCGCTGTCGTTGACGTCATCTACGCCGTTCTCGATCCAAGGATACGGCTGAGCGGATGAGCCCCAATGCAACCGGAGGGTCCGTGAGACCCAAGCCCCTGCTCGAGATCGAGGACCTCGCGGTCGAGTTCCGCACCGATGAGGGCGTCGTCCACGCGGTTGACGGGGTCTCGTTCTCCATGCAGGACGGCGAGGTTCTGAGCATCGTCGGCGAGTCCGGCTCCGGCAAGTCCGTGACCGCGATGACAATCCTCGGCCTCACCCGGGGCCCCAACGCCCGGATCACAGGCTCCGTTCGCTATCACGGCACGGACCTCACGACCGCCAGCGCGGAGGAGCTGCAGGCGGTTCGGGGCGACCGGATCGCGATGGTCTTCCAGGATCCGATGTCCTCGTTCAACCCTGTGCAGAGGATCGGGGACCAGATCGTCGAGGCGATTCAGGCGCACATGGACATCTCGGATGAGGACGCCAACCGGAAGGCGGTCGAGTCCCTCGCGTCCGTCGGGATTCCGGACGCCGAGACCCGCTCGCGCCACTATCCGTTCGAGTTCTCGGGTGGGATGAGGCAGCGCGCAATGATCGCGATGGCGCTCTCACTCGAGCCGGCGATCCTGATCGCGGATGAGCCTTCGACGGCGCTCGACGTGACGATCCAAGCCCAGATCCTGGAGCTCCTGAAGGAGCTCAACGAGGAGCGCGGCCTCTCGGTGATCCTGATCACCCACGACCTCGGCGTTGTCGCCGAGGTCGCCGATCGGGTGCTGGTCATGTACGCGGGCGAGATCGTGGAGCAGGGGACGCTCGACGAGATCTTCTACGACCCGCAACACCCGTATACGTGGGGACTGCTGGGCTCGCTGACGCGGTTGGACCAGGAGCGGCCCGAGCGCCTGCCGCAGATCGCCGGCCAGCCGCCCTCGCTCCTGTCCCTCCCGGCCGGCTGCCGGTTCCGGCCGCGCTGCCCGCACGCCTTCGAGAAGTGCCTGGAGCTTCCGGCGCTCGAGCAACGCCTATCGAAAGCGGGCGGCCACGCCGACCGCTGCTGGCTCGACCCGCAGGACAAGCGCAAGCTGCGTGAGGTCGAGGGGGGCCGTATCGGTCTGGAGGTACCCGCTTAATCATGGCCAAGGGCGATCCGATCCTCGAGGTCGAGCACCTCGTCAAGTACTTCCCGATCAAGCAGGGATTGCTGATCGATCGCGAGGTCGCGAGCGTGAAGGCCGTCGACGACGTCAGCCTCACGCTGCGCGAGGGCGAGACTCTCGGGCTGGTGGGCGAGTCGGGATGCGGCAAGTCGACGCTCTGCCGGGCCATGATCCAGCTGCTCGAGCCGACCTCGGGATCGGTCAAGTACCGGGGGCGCGAGCTGGTGGGGCTCTCCCGCCGCGCGCTGCGGCCGATCCGCCGCGAGATCCAGATGATCTTTCAGGACCCCTACGCGTCGCTCAATCCGCGCAAGCGGGTCGGTCAGATCATCGGTGACCCGATCCAGCTGCACGGGCTCGCCACGGGCAACCAGCTGCGCCGGGAGGTTCAGGAGCTGATGGAGCGTGTGGGCCTCCAGCCCGAGCACTACAACCGCTATCCGCACGAGTTCTCGGGCGGCCAGCGGCAGCGAATCGGGATCGCCAGGGCCCTCGCGCTGCGCCCCAAGCTGATCATCGCCGACGAGCCGGTTTCCGCCCTCGACGTCTCCATTCAGGCGCAGATCATCAACCTGCTGGAGGACCTTCAGGACGAGTTCGACCTCTCCTACATCTTCGTGGCGCACGACCTGGGCGTCGTGCGTCACGTTTCTGATCGGATCGCAGTGATGTACCTGGGCAAGATCGTCGAGCGTTCGCCGGCCAACCTGCTTTACGAGCGCCCGATCCACCCGTACTCGGTGGCGCTGCTCTCCGCCGTGCCCATCCCCGACCCGAGGGCGAACGCCGAGCGCCAGCCGGTGGTGCTCGAGGGCGACGTCCCGAGCCCCGTCAATCCGCCGCCCGCCTGCCACTTCCACACCCGCTGCCCGTGGGCGACCGAGGTCTGCTCGCAGGATGAGCCTCCGCTCGCCGAGTACGAGTCGGGACAAGCGGCGGCCTGCCACCACCCCCGGAACGTCGATTCGGGGATGATCTCCGGGGCGACCGTGGCGCCCGACAGCCCGTCTACCGCCAGTGACGTGCTGCCCTCGGAGACGGAGCGGGTCCCGGCGGCGACCCGATAGCTTCTTGCGGGTGCTCGCGCTGGACTACGGCACGGCCCGCTGCGGTTGTGCGATCTCAGACCCGAGCGGCACCCTCGTGCGCCCGCTGGCCGCCATCGAGCCGCCGGACCCGGAGGCGATCGCCGAGCTGGTCGCCGCCGAGGCAGCCGAGCGGGTGATCGTCGGTTTGCCCACCACCCTCTCCGGGGAGGAAGGCGAGCAGGCCAAGCTGAGCAGGGAGTTCGCGGGGGTGCTGAGCCAGCTGCTGCATGTCCCGGTCGAGACATATGACGAGCGCCTCACGACGCGAATGGCGGAGCGGAGCGCCCGCGAGGGCGCTCGCGCCGACCCCGATTCCCTTGCCGCCGCGCATCTGCTCGAGTCGTATCTGATGATGCGAGGGCGCGGCGGAAGCGAAGCTGAGCAGCGACCCGATTCAGGGGGTGCCGGCTAGTGGCCCAGGAACAGGACTGGTTCGCCGACACGGAGGGCAACCTGACCGCGCCGGGTGAGGCATCGAAGCCGCCGACGGACGAGTTCGGGCGGGACGATCCGGCCTCCCTGGAGCGCGAGCGCCGGCGCCGCGAGCGAGAGGCCCGGCGGAGCCGCTCGGGGCGTGCCCCCGAGCCCGAGAGCCCTCCCGCTGCCACGGCGGAGGCTCCGCGGCCCACGAGCCCCCAGCCGGCGCAGCCGAAGGCCGACTCCGGCGGCGACGGCGGCGACCCGAGGCCGCGCCTGGAGCGCGGGCGGCGCGGGCCCTACAGACGCCGCCGAATCCTCGCGCTGGGTTTGCTGCTGGCCGGAGCGCTCCTCGCCTGGTTTCTGATCGCCTTCTTCCAGCCGCCGCCCTTCGACCCGGGCAAGGGCTCGGGCGAGACGATCGTCACGGTCCCGGAGGGCGCCAGCGCGAGTCAGGTCGCCGACCTGCTCACCGACAACGACGTCGTCTCCAACGGCACGCTCTTCGAGTGGCGGCTGAAGCTGGCGGGCAAGACCGATCAGATCCTGCCCGGGCGCTACGTCCTCGCGCACAGCATGAGCTACAGCGAGGCGATCGACCGGCTGACCAGCTCGGGCGGCAAGGTGAACGTGACGATCCCCGAGGGCGAGGATCGAACTCAGATCGCCGACACGGTCGGGGACCTCGGTCTGAGCGGCGACTACCTCGCCGCCACCAAGAGCTTCAAGGGCTTCGACCCCAACCGCTACGGCGCGCAGAATCCGAAGTCGCTGGAGGGCTTCCTGTTCCCGGCGACCTACGAGCTCGACCCGGGCGCGAGCGTGGACCAGCTCGTCTCCGAGCAGCTCCAGGCTTTCAGGCAGAACATCTCCGGCGTGAACCTCTCGTACGCGAAATCGAAGAACCTGACCGTCTACGACGTGCTCACGATCGCCTCGATGATCGACAAGGAGGTGATGATCGCCTCCGAGCGCCCACTGGTTTCGGCGGTGATCTACAACCGGCTGCACCGCGGGATGCCGCTCGGCATCGACGCCACGACCCGGTTCGAGTTCCACAACTACACCGGCGCGATCACCCAATCCCAGCTGGAGTCGCCGTCGCCGTACAACACCCGGACTCACGCGGGACTGCCTCCGACGCCGATCGGGAACCCAGGGTTGGCGGCGATCAAGGCGGCCGCTCGCCCGGCCAAGGTCAACTATCTCTACTACGTGCTGAACGGTGACGGCAGCGGCCATCATTGCTTCACGGCGAGCGGGCAGGAGTTCAACCAGCTCGTGGCAGCCTCGAACTCGGGTCGCCCGACCCCGAACTGCCGGAACTGACGCGGAGGGCTCGCCGATGAACCGCCTGGCGGTGCTCGGGCATCCGGTCTCGCACTCGCGCTCCCCGGCGATGCAGAACGCCGCGCTCGAGGCCCTCGGCCTCGCCGCGGAGTGGCGCTACGAGGCGCTCGACGTCGATCCCGCGAACTTTGCGGAGCGGACCAGGGGGCTTCCCGGGCAGGGGTTCGTCGGCGCGAACGTCACGATCCCGCACAAGGAAGCGGCCATGACACTGGCCGACGAGGCCTCCGAGGCGGCCGAGGGGATCGGCGCCGCCAACACGCTCAGCTTTCGTGAAGGCGTCATCCGGGCGGACAACACGGATGCGCCAGGCCTGCTCGCGGCACTCCCGGGCCCGATCGAGGGATCGAACGCACTGGTGCTGGGCGCAGGCGGCTCGGCCAGGGCTGCCGTCTGGGCGCTCGCCGGCCAGGGTGCGGCGGTTTCGGTCTGGAATCGCACGGCCGAGCGCGCCGACGAGATCGTCCGGGATCTGGCGCATTCCGGGTCACACACGCCCGCCGAGGGGCGCCTCCGTGCCGTGACGGCCGAGCAGGCGCGGGCCACCGGCTACCAGCTGATCGTCAACTGCACCGCGATCGGGATGCGCGACGAGGACCCGTTCGAGCTCCTGCCGCTCGAACCCGGGCGTCTCGGCCCAAGCATCGTCGTCGTCGACCTCGTCTACGTGGGCTCGGAGAGCCGGCTGGTTGCGGAGGGCCGGCGGCGCGGCGCAACGGTGGTGGCGGGGCTCGAGGTCCTGGTTCGGCAGGGCGCCGAGTCGCTGCGGATCTGGACCGGGATGGACCCGCCGCTCGACGTGATGCGCGAGGCCGCGCGCGAGGGACCTGAGACCTGAGTGCCGAATGCTAATTTTTCATTAGTGCCGAAGCTCAGATTGATCTCGGGCGGATTGGAGCTGGTCTCCGACGGCGTCGCGGACGCGACCCCGTCGTCGAGCCCGGAGCGGCTTCCGGATGCCGACGCGTTCGACGCCTACTCCCGGACGGTCTCCGGGGTCGCCGAGCGGCTGACTCCGTCGGTCGCCCATCTGGCCGTCTCCCGGCGCACCCGGCGCGGGCGCTCCGCCGAGGGGGCGGGCAGCGGCGTCGCGATCTCCTCGGACGGCTACATGCTGACCTCGGCCCACGTGATCGCCGGCGGTCGGGGAGTGAGCGCCACCTTCTCCGACGGGCGGGAGCTGAGCGCCGAGGTCGAGGGCTCCGACCCGCTCTCCGATCTGGCCGTGGTCAGGGTGGACGCGCGCGACCTGCTGCCGGCCCAGCTCGGCGATGCGGACGACCTCCGTGTGGGCCAGCTGGTCGTGGCCATCGGCAGCCCTATGGGCCTCGCGGGTACCGTCACGGCCGGGGTTGTCTCTGCGCTCGGGCGCTCGCTGCCGACGCGCTCCGCCTCCGCAGTGCGCCTGGTGGAGAACGTGATCCAGACCGACGCCGCTCTCAATCCGGGGAACTCGGGCGGCGCGCTGTCGGACAGCCTGGGCCGGGTCGTCGGAATCAACACCGCGGTCGCTGGCGTCGGGCTCGGGCTCGCGGTGCCGATCAACGACGCGACCCGGAAGATCATCTCGGAGCTGATCAAGGAGGGCAGGGTCCGCCGCGCCTACATCGGGATCGTCGGCGGCTCGCGGCCCCTGCCGCCTCGGATCGCCTCCCGCCTCGGGCGCGAGAAGGGAATCGAGGTGGTCGAGGTCGTTCCCGGCAGTCCTGCGGGAACGGCCGGCCTTCGCCCGGAGGACCTGATAGTGGCCGTCGACGGCGAGCCGATGGGCGACGTCGGGGACCTCCAGCGGCTGATGGTCGCCGAGCGAATCGGCCGAGGGATCGAGGTCGAGGTCGTCCGTGACGGGGCCTCGCTGGAGCTGGACCTGATCCCACGCGAGCTCGAGAGCTAGCCCTTCTTCGACTGGGCCTTCTTCTGCTCCTTCGCGCCCGGCTGCACGACCACGATCCGGGCCGCCGGTCTTCCGGTCACGTGTGGCTGGGCCGTGGCGCCGAACAGGATCCCGAAGGTGCCGGGCGTATCAGCGAGAAGCTCGAAGCGGGCCGGCGTGTCGGGGGTCGCGAAGCCGATCAGGCCGAATTCGGGAATCTCGATCTGGGTCGGAAAGCGGGAACGGACCAGCAGAGGGAGCTGAGCGCCGACGTGCACCGGCGCCACGACCGGGAACTTCTTTCCCCCGACGGTGATCTTCGTGGGCCGCAGGAAGGCGGGGTTGGGTTTGGCTGTCGCCGTGGTGGTCGTCGTCTGGGTGGTGGTCGTTCCGGTCGTGCCGTGCTCGTTCAGCGTGCGCTGCGGCACCAGCGCGGCCGCCAGGGTGGAGAGCCCGAGCAGGACCAGCATCACGATCAGCAGGCGACGCGCCGCCACGGTTAAACGGGTTGCTCCTGGCGGAGCAACTTCGCATGTGGGGAGAGGTTCGACGCCACGGCGCTCTCAACGATATGGCCGCCGCGCTGCTCGATGCCTCGCTCGTCCTCCTGCTCGGCCTGGTCACGGTCAGCGACCTGCGGACGAGGCTGATCCCGGACGGGCCGCTCGCCGCCGGGCTCGGGCTGGCCCTGGGGGTCTGTGCGCTCGCCATACCGGACCAGCTCCCCGAGCGGCTGGCCGCCGGCGCGTGCGCGGCGGGTTTCCTGCTCGCCGCCGCCCTGATCCGCCCCGACGGCATGGGCTTCGGCGACGTCAAGCTCGCCGGTGTGATCGGCGTCTATCTCGGCGCGGCGGTAGTCGTCGCGATGCTGGTCGCCTTCGCCTCGGGCTCGGTGATCGGGCTGGGCGTGATCGCGCGGCGGGGCTGGGCGGCGCGGGGACGCACCATCCCATTCGCGCCCTACCTGGCGCTGGGAGCGCTCGTCGCGATGGCGCTCCGGATCTAGCCACGCAACCGCCTGACCGTGGCGGAAAGAGGCCGCCATCTACGCTGGCGGCGTGACTCTGAGGTTCACCACAGCGGGCGAATCGCACGGCCCCGGGCTGGTTGCGATCGTCGAGGGCATGCCGGCCGGCCTGGAGCTCGATCGAGGGGCGCTCGATCGCGAGATGGCGCGGCGCCAGCTCGGTCATGGCCGCGGCGGGCGGATGAAGATCGAGAGCGACGTGGTCGAGATCCGCTCGGGCGTCAGGCACGGGCGCACACTGGGCAGCCCGATCGCCGTGCTGGTCGCCAACCGCGACTATCCGAACTGGGAGGAGCGGATGAACCCGTGGCCCGTGGATGCGGAGGTCGAGGAGACTCACCTGCCCCGTCCCGGGCACGCCGACCTTGCCGGCCTGCAGAAGTTCGGGTTCACGGACGTGCGAAACGTCCTGGAGCGGGCCAGCGCGCGCGAGACCGCCGCGCGGGTGGCCGCCGGGTCGGTCGCAAAGGCCTTCCTGGCCGCGGTCGGTGTCGAGGTCCACAGCCATGTGATCCAGATCGCCTCGGTGAGCGCCCCGCAGCGAGACGAGCTCGCGCCTGAGGATTTCGCCGGCGTCGACGACTCGCCGGTCCGCTGCCTCGACCCAGACACCTCGCGGGCGATGGTCGAGGAGATCGACAGACTCCGGAAGGAGAACGAGTCCCTCGGCGGCAAGTTCGAGGTGCGCGCCTTCGGCCTCGTTCCCGGAATCGGGTCCCACGTGTCGTGGAGCGAGAAGCTTGACGGCCGGCTGGCCCAGGCGATCTGCTCGATCCAGTCGGTCAAGGGCGTCTCTCTCGGCGAGGCCTGGGACGTCGCCGGGAGGCCCGGGTCCGAGGCGCACGACGAGATCTTCTGGTCCGAGGACCGCGGCTGGTACCGGGAGACCAATCGGGCCGGGGGCCTGGAGGGCGGGATGACCAACGGGGAGCCCCTGACCGTGCAAGCCGCGATCAAGCCGATCTCCACGATGACCCAGCCCCTCCGCTCGGTGGACACCGAGACCAAGGAGCCAGCCCAGGCCATGCGGGAGCGAACCGACTCCACCGTGGTGCCCGCGGCCGCCGTGGTCGCCGAGGCGATGGTCACGCTGGTCGTCGCCGCGGCCTACCGCGAGAAGTTCGGCGGAGACCACATCGACGACGTGCTGGCAGCACTCTCGGCGTACAAGGAGCGCATCGGATGGCGGCGGTAGCCGCCCACCACGGGCTCGTCTTCACCGGGTTCATGGGGGCGGGCAAGACGCGGGCGGCGCAGGCCGCCGCCGAGCGCCTCGGACTCGGTGTGATCGACACCGACGAGCTGCTCGAGAGCGAGCTCGGCGAGCCGATCGAGTCCTTCTTCGAGCGGGAGGGCGAGGAGGAGTTTCGCCGCCGTGAGGAGCGCCTGGTCGTCACGGTGCTCGACGCTCTCGCGACCCAGGTGGGCGGGCCGTCCTCGGTGGTCTCCCTGGGCGGGGGCGCCGTGGAGCGGGTCGCGGTACAGCGCGCGCTCGCCCAGCACCTGCCGGTCTGGTGCGACGTCGAGGAGGAGATCGCCTGGGAGCGGGTCTCGGGTTCTGGACGCCCGCTTGCCAAGGACCGCGAGGAGTTTTCAAGGCTGTTCGAGGCTCGCCGGCCGACCTACGAAAAGCTCGCCCGCGCGATCCTGCCGTCGGAAGCGAGGATCGCGGCCGAGGCTGCAGCCCCGTGGCTCGCCGCGATGCAGAGCGATCCGCGTGTGCGCATGGCATGGGCGCAGTCGGAGAGCGGCTCCTATCCGGCGATGGTCGGCGAAGGGGCGGTGGGGCTGCTCGACGACGCCCGTGAGGCCGCTCCGGCGGAGCTGCCGGCGCGCACCTTCTGCATCGCGGACTCGGCCGCGCTCGAGCGCCACGCACAACTTCTGCCCCGGACCGAGGCGAGGATCGAGGTCGAGGGCGCGGAGAGCTCCAAGACGATCTCGCAGGCCGGGCGCGTCCTTCGCAAACTGGCCAAGGCCGGAGCGCGCCGCGACGATTGCGTGCTCGCCTTCGGTGGCGGCGTGGTCGGGGACCTCGCCGGCTTCTGCGCCGCCACCTACCAGCGCGGCATCCCGCTCGTCCAGGTGCCGACCACGCTGGTGGCGCAGGTCGACTCCGCCTACGGCGGCAAGACCGGCGTCGACCTGCCCGAGGCCAAGAACTACGTCGGCGCCTACCACCAGCCGATCGCGGTTCTCGCCGATCCCACCGTGCTCGAGACGCTGCCCGGCGAGGAGCTCGCCGCGGGTTTCGTCGAGGTCCTGAAGACGGGCCTGATCGCCGGCGATCCACTCTGGGAGCGGGTGAGGCAGATCGACGTGCTCGACCCTTCCACGCTGGAAGACGTGATCTTCGAGTGCGCGCGCACCAAAATTGCGGTCGTCGCCGACGATGAGCGGGACTCCGGCCGGCGCGCCGTCCTCAACCTGGGGCACACCGTTGGCCACGCGATCGAAGCCGCCACCGGCTACTCCCGGTACCGGCACGGCGAGGCGGTCGGGCTCGGCCTCCTGGCGGCCCTTCGGCTTTCCGGCGCCGATGCGCTGCGCAACGAGGTCGAGGGCCTGCTCGCCTCCCACGGTCTGCCCGTCTCTCTCGGCCCCGCGGTGGCGGGTGAGGACGTCCTCGAGGCGATCGGACGGGACAAGAAGCGGACCAGCGAGGGCGTCGGCTTCGTTCTGCTCGAACGCCCCGGCGAGCCGCGCTGGGGCGAGTCGGTGGCGCCGGATAGGGTCCGCGCGGCCGTGGAGGAGTTGAGTTGACGCCCACCACCCGCAACCGCGTCGAGGTGCTCCACGGTGTCAACCTCGACATGCTCGGCAGCCGTGACAAGGACATCTACGGGGACTTCACGCTTCCCGAGCTGGAGGTGAGGATCAAGCGCTTCGCCCGCGATCTGGACCTCGAGGCCTTTTTCTTCCAGACGAACTCCGAGGGAGAGTTCGTCGAGCACGTGCACCGCCTCCCGGAAATCGCCGACGCGGCGATCGTCAACGCAGGCGCCTGGACTCACTACTCCTGGGCGATCCGCGACGCTCTCGATCTGGCCGGGATCCCGACGGTGGAGGTCCACCTCTCCGACATCAGCAAACGGGAGGAGTGGCGCCGTCACTCCGTCTTCGAGGGACTCGACCTGATCGTCGGTCAGGTCTACGGCAAGGGCCCGGACGGTTACCGGGAGGCGCTCGAGCTGGTCGCAAGTAGGCTAGGCGTATGAGCACGACTGTGGCGGTCGCCGGAGAGCGCCTGGTGGAGCTGATCACGGAGCGGGAGCTCGACCAGCTCTTCGTCTCCGACCTCACGAACGTCCGGTACCTCACCGGCTTCACCGGGACGAACGGCGCCTGCCTGGTCAGCCCCGAGGAGCTGGTCTTCTTCACCGACTTCCGCTACACCGAGCGCGCCGCGCATGAGGTCAGTCAGGAGTGGGAGCGGCCCGAGGCCGAGCGAGAGCTGGTGCCACAGATCGCGTCGCGGATGTCCGGGAGGGTCGGCTTCGAGGACGCCAAGCTGAGCGTTCGTCAGCTCGCTCGGCTGGAGGCGGCTGTCGGTGAGGACGTCGATCTCGTCCCGGCCGGTGACCTGGTCGAGCAGCTCCGCGCCGTCAAGGAGCCCGAGGAGATCGAGCGGATGACCGCCGCCTCGGAGCTCGCGGACGACGTCTTTCGCTGGGCGCTCGAGCGCGGCCTCGCCGGGCGAACCGAGCGGGACGTTGCCCGCGCCTGCGAGGCGAGGATCCGCGAGCTCGGCGCCGAACCCTCATTCCCTCCGATCATCGCAGCGGGTGAGAACGGAGCCCTGCCTCACGCCGAGCCGGGAGAACGCGAGATCGGCTCGGGCGAGCTGGTCGTCTTCGACATGGGCGCGCAGCTCGACGGCTATTGCTCGGATGGGACCCGGACCTTCGCGACCGGCGAGCCCGGGGACGAGGCCCGGGAGGTCTACGACCTGGTGCTGGCTGCCCAGCTCGCCGCTCTGGGGGCGATCCGCGCGGGCGCCGCCGGCAAGGAGGTCGATGCGGTCGCGCGCGAGCTGATCGCCGAGGCGGGCCACGGAGACCACTTCGGCCACGGGCTCGGTCACGGCGTGGGACTCGAGGTACACGAGGCGCCGCGGCTGGCGACCACCTCCGAGGACGAGCTGCGGGAGCGAAATGCCGTCACGGTCGAGCCGGGGATCTACCTGCCCGGACGCTTCGGCGTCCGGATCGAGGACCTGGTTGTGGTGACGGCCGACGGGTACCTCAACCTGAGCGGCACGTCGAAGGAGCTTCAGATCGTGGACTAGGCCGTAGCCGGTGCTTCGATCGGTCCGGCCACCGGCTCGCCGCCGCGCCTGATCCGCGCCCCCAGCAGCGGGAAGATCAGCGTCGAGAGGATCGCGGCGCCGACCAGGCCGGCGGCCGTCGACGAGGTCATGTGCCCGGCCTCGATCGCCAGCGTGGTGATCGCCAAGACCAGGGGCAGCTCCGTGGCCGAGTAGACGGCGAGCGCCACCCTGTCGCGCAATCCGAGCTCGCTTCGATACAGCAGCAGAGCCGGGAGGCCGCGCACCACCAGGAAGAGGCCGAGGAACATCGGCACCTTGAGCAGGGCGGTGGCACTCGAGGTCAGGGCATCGAGATCGAAGGCCATCCCGCTAGTGATGAAGAAGAACGGGATCAGCAGGCCGTACCCGACCGCGTACACCTTGGAGTCGAAGACGGTCACCTCGCGGCCGCGCAGCGCGATCCGGGTGATCATGCCGGCCACGAACCCGCCAAGGAGCAGGTCGAGGCCGAGCTGAGCCGCCAGGGCGACCAGCGCGAAGACGAGCACCACCGCGAGCCGGACGGCGACCTGGCTCGAGGTCTCGAAGGTCCTCTCCACCAACGACCATCCGCGCCAGGCCGAGCGCACGGCGAGTATCCCCGTGATCACCGCCAGTGCGATGAAGAGCACCAGGATCGCGGCCTCGTGGAGCGGATGGCCGGTGGAGAGGATCAGCGTCACCAGCAGAATCGGGCCGAACTCCCCGATCCCGCCCGCGCCGAGCAGGTAGGTGCCGAAGCGGGTGCGCATCTCACCGGCATCGCTGAGGATCGGGATCAGCGTCCCGATCGCAGTTGTCGCCATCGCCGAGCCCGTGTAGAGGTACGAGAGGATCACTCCCGCCGCCGCGAGCACTCCACCGATCCCGTAGGCGAGCAACAGTGAGAGCCCCCAACCGACGGCGCCCAACTCGAGTGGCCGGCCCTTGATCCGGTCGAAGTCGATCTCGTAGCCGGCGAAGAAGAAGAGCATCCCCAGGCCGAGGTCCCCCAGCAGCTTCGTGGTGGGGTCGAGGCTGGCAAGGTCGAATCCCTGCGGGCCGATGATGATCCCGAGCACGAGCTCCACGACCACCACAGGGATCGCCAGCCGCGGCGAGACGGCGAGCACGATCACGCCGGCGACGGCCGCGGCGATGACGATGACAAGCGCGGACCCCTCGTCGACGCCGGCAGCCACCGTCCCTAGCGGCAACTGAGTCATCGCCGAGACTCTAAGCCGTGTATCGGCTCGATCTCAGCCCGCGCTCTGCGCCCCCGGGGCGGCGTCTCCATGGCGGACCTCGGCACGGTCCTCGCCGTAGCCCCGGGTCTCGTAGGCGATCATCGACCAAAGGAGGACGTTGAGGAGCGCGAGCATCACCAGGGCCGAGAGCTCGAGGGCGACCGGGTAGAGCGCCAACAGCAGCAGCGCCATACCGACGCGATGCCGGTTGATGGTCCGGACGTGCCGGTAGCGGAAGCAGACCA
>DATDJZ010000043.1:0-5676 GCA_036520315.1 Solirubrobacterales bacterium
GCGGGTGGAGCGCGGGGCGGGTGGCACGGTGCGCTCCACCTCAGCCGGCTCGAAGTCGGAGGAGTGCCGCTCGCTGAGCAGCTCCAGCCGCTCGGCGACCTCGTCCGCCAGCTCGGGCGGATCGAGGACTCGGACCGCCCGTTCGAGCGGGTGGAGCGCGGGGCGGGCGGCACGGTGCGCTCCACCTCAGCCGGCTCGAAGTTGGAGGAGTGCCGCTCGCTGAGCAGCTCGAGCCGCTCGGCCACCTCGTCGGCGAGCTCGGACGGCTCGAGCACCGTCGCGTTCTGCCGCCAGTGCAGCACCCACGCGACCATCTGACGGCTCGAGGCGTACTCGGTCTCGAAGATCCGGCCCTTGCCGGGCGAGCCGTCGCCGCGGCCGGGGTTGCGGAACTCCCCGTAGGAGCCGAAATCGCGCTCGACGAGCCACGCGATCCGCTCCTTGATGAAGACCTTCGCCTGCCCCTGGATCTCGCCGAGCTGCCACTCGGCGCGACGGGCGTAGTCGCGACGCTCGAAGCCCTCTGGGGCGCCGAAGTCGTGCTCTGCCTTGGACGAATAGGAGACCTTGCCGCGGATCCGCGAAAGGCGGAAGACGCGCACCGCGTCGCGCTCGTGCGCGTGCCCGATCAGGTAGAACTGCCCGCCGCGGTAGACCAGGTGGTAGGGGTCCACCTTGCGCTTCTCTTCGGAGTCCCGCTCGATCGTGTAGTAGGTGAACTCGATCGTCTTGCGCCGGGAGATCGCGGTCTCGATCTTCGAGAGGCGCTGAGAGACCTCGGCGCCGTCGGCCTTGGCGGTCATCCGCACCTCGACCGAGGACTGCTCCGGGGCGGTCAGCGGGCTGGGACGCCCCCACGAGACCTGCTGGAGCGCCAGCCGCAGTGGCTCCGCGTAGGCGAACTCGCCGTCCAGGAGCTGCAGCGCCGTCTGCAGAGCCGCCAGCTCGTCATCGCCAAATCGGATCTCGGGCAGGTAGTAGTTCTCGGGCGGCAGGGAGTAGAGCTCCGACTCGTAGCCCTGCAGGCTCTCGCCCGGCTTCTCGACCTGCAGGGTGATCCCGAGGGCGTCGAGCTCCGCACGGTCGGCGTAGAAGCGGCGCGCGAAGGCGTCGTCGTTCATGTCGCTGTACCCCTCCACCTCGCGCTTGATCTCCAGCGCCGAGGTCGGCCTGCCCTGGGCCATCAGATAGGAGATCAGCGAGAGCTGGCGGATCAGCTTCTCGGTGTCCTTGGCCATGCGCGAGGCAGGATAGACCCGGCCCCGCGCCGTCCAATCCGCAGCAATTACGGATCAGAAAACGATTAGCGCAATTTGCGTCGGCGTATCGGACCTCAACGGGGCCACAAACACCGCCGCCGAATCCAGGCTACGCCGCGCGCGAGCCGAAGAAGGCGGAGGAGTCGATGCCTCGGTCGAACCGAGACCAGCTCTCGCCCTCCGGCAGTTCCTTCTCGAGGCGGTCGAAGCTCCCCAGCTTGCCGCCGAGGTTGTCGATCGCGTGCACCAGGGTCGCCTCCCGGGTGGCCGGGACGACCGGCGAGCCGTGCTCGAGCTGGCCGTGGTGCGAGAGGATTATGTGGAGGATCGCCTGCGCCAGATCGGGATCGAAGCCGTCGACCCGCTCGATCTCGCGGCGGACCAGGTAGTAGCCGCGCGGGATCTCGCCCTCGAGCCGCCCGGCGTCGGTGAGCTCGATGGCGAGCGGGTCGTCGTTGTAGGCCTCGGTCTTGCCGATGTCGTGGAGCAGCGCGCCCGTGACCGCGATCTCGCGGTCGATGCCGGGGAAGAAGTTGGCTGCGGCACTCACGGCCTGGGCGACCGAGAGTGTGTGCTCGAGCAGGCCGCCCGCGTATGCCTGGTGGTAGTGCTTGGCGGCCGGCGCCTCACGGAAGCGGGTCCACATCTCCGTTCCAGAGCCGAAGAATCGCTCGAGCAGCGTGCGCAGTGAGCCATTCTGGACGGTTGCCAGCAGCTCGCGCAGGTCCGCCTCTAGCAGCTCGACTGACCGAGTTGGGCCCTCCGCCAGCTGTTCGGCGTCGTATTCGCCGGGGCCGGCGGCGCGGACGGCGGCGAGCTTGATCTGCCGGCCGAACTGAGAGTGGATCGAGAAGCTGCCGCTGACGAGGACGATCGAACCCGGAGCGCAAGTCTCGAAGCACTCGGCGACACCGTCCCAGGCGATCGCGGGGACGGTTCCCGTCTTGTCGGCCAGCACGACCCGCAGGAAGTCCTCACCGTTGCGCTTCTGGCGACGCTCGCGCTCGCGTACAACGAACGCGCCGGTCACCTGATCGCCGTCCGAGAGTTCGCGAAGCAGGCGATTTTGCCCGGGCTGCGGGGTTCCATTGCCGTTTCCGTTGTCGAAGAGCGTCTCTTCCATCAGGTCATTGAAATTAGAGGCGAGAGCGGACATGACTCTCCGGCGGGGGGACCGACTTGGTAATGAGAATGGACTCGATGGGCGACGGCGAGGGACGCAAGCGGGGGCGTCGAGGCGGAGCGCGAACCCAACTTCCTCCTGGCCAGGTTCGAGCGGCGCTTCCTGCCGTGGGCCGCGGGCAAGCTGCCGCGCTGGATCCTCCCCGACGACCTGACCGCGCTTGGGGTGCTCGCCGCGTTCGGGGTGTGCGCGGCCTACCAGCTCTCGAACCAGGGCAGGGGTTGGCTCTGGGTGGCGAGCGGGCTGCTGGTGGTTCAGTGGATCGGCGACAGCCTGGACGGGACGCTCGCCCGGGTGCGCGGCATCCAGTGGCCCAAGTACGGCTACGGGGCGTCTTCGACGTGATCGGGCTGGCAATCGTGGCGGTGATGCTCGCTCTGCTAACCGTGAGGGTGTTCGGCAACCTGCGCGAGTTGGCGAAGGAGGAGCCATCGACACCGAGAGGGTGAGCAACGAGGAGCTTCGGGTCTCGTCGATCGAACTCTTCTTCGACCTCGTCTTCGTCTTCACGATCACCCAGCTGACGGCGGTGCTCGTGCATCACCCGGACGGCCAGGCGCTCGCCCAGATCGTCCTGATGCTGAGTGCGATCTGGTGGATGTACGCGGGCTTCGCCTGGCTCACGAATGCCGTGCCCCCTGACCGCACCGCGCTGCGTCTGCCGCTGCTCGCCGGGATGGCGGCGTTCTTCGCGATGGCGCTGACGATCCCGACCGCCTTCACCGAGGACGGCGTGATCTTCGCCTGCGCGTATCTGGTCGTGATCGCGGTCCACACCCTCCTTTACACGCAGTCCGTCAGCTGGTCGGGGAGCGGGATCTGGCTCCTCGCCCGCATGAACCTGGCGGCGGCGGCGCTGATCCTCGCCGGAGCGATCATCGGAGGGACCTGGGAGTACGTTCTCTGGGGTCTGGCGGTGCTGATCTTCGCGGTCACGCCGGCGCGGGTGTCAGGGGCGGGCTGGATCCGGCCGGCCCACTTCGTCGAGCGACACGGTCTTGTTGTGATGGTCGCGCTAGGCGAGTCGGTAGTCGCGGTCGGCATCGGCGCCTCCGGCCTCGACATCACCTGGCAGTTGCTCGCAGTGGCGATCCTCGGGCTCACCCTGAGCGCGGAGCTCTGGTGGGTCTACTTCCTGCGGGACCAAGAAGAGGCGGAGGACGCGCTGCGCGCGATGATCCCGACGAGGCGGGAGTTCTACGCCACCAACGTCGCCTACTACTGGGCCCACCTGCTGATCCTGCTCGGGATCATCTGCATCGCGGCGGCCTTGGAGCACGCGATCGGGCACGCCTTCGACCCGCTCAGCTTCGCGCTGGCACTGGCGCTCGGAGGCGGGACCGCCCTCTACCTGGCCGGGCACGCTCTCTTCCGCTCGGCACTGAAATTGCCCTACAAGCCCTTGCGAGGTGTCGCGGCGGTGCTGGCGCTCGGGACGATCCCCCTCGGGACCGAGACGTCAGCGCTGGCTCAGCTGGCGGTGCTGGTCGCCGCGCTCGGGGCGTGCATCCTCGCCGAGGAAGTGCTCTCCCAGGAGACGGCCGGCTGACGCTCGCGAACCGCGTTGCGCCCCCCTGACTTGGCCTCGTAGAGGGTAGAGTCGGCCGCGGCGAAGACAAGGTCGTAGTTGAATGGCTCGCCGGGGGTCGACGCGCTCACCCCGAAGCTCGCCGTCAGCGACGTGCCGTCACCGACGGTCTCGGCAGCGACCGCGGCTCGGAGCTCCTCGGCCAGCTTGCTGGTCTCGCCCATGCTGGCGCCGGGCAGCAGGATGAGGAACTCCTCGCCGCCGATCCGGTAGGCGAGGTCGAACGCGCGCAGACGCTTGCGCAGCAGGTACGCGACATCGGTGAGCGCGGCGTCGCCGGCGGCGTGGCCCTGCGAGTCGCAGGCGGAATTACGCCTCAGGCGAGCGCCTTGCGCACGAAGTCGAGGTCGGCGCGAATTTCCTTCGCCCCGCCCGGCGTCTCGACCACGACGGGCGGACCGGCGGCCCGGATCATCTCGCTCAGCACCTCGGCGCCAATCTGGCCCTTGCCCAGATTGGCGTGGCGGTCGGCGCCGGTTCCGGGCGGGTCGCGTGAGTCGTTCGCGTGCAGCAGGTCGATCGTCCCGACGATCGCCCGGACGCGCTCGACCGCGTCGGAAAGCTCCTCCCCGGCTGCGTGAGCGTGGCAGGTGTCGAAGCAGAAGCCGACCTCCACGCTCGTCTTCGCCCTGGATACGGCCTCCCAGAGCTGGGCGAGGGCGTCGAAGCGGCGGGCGACGGCGTTCTCGCCGCCCGCCGTGTTCTCGATGTAGACGGGCACCTCGGAGGTGAGCATCTCCAGCGTCCGAGGCCAGCGTCCCACGCCCTCGGCGATGCCGTCCTCGGCGTGCCCGGCGTGGACGATCACGGCGATCGCACCCACGTCCGCGGCGGCGTCGCAGGTCTGCTGGAGGATCTTGCGCGAGCCGTAGCGGACGTTGTTGCGGGGCGAGCAGACGTTGATCAGGTAGGGGGCGTGGACGTAGAGCGGGACCTTCGAGGCGCGCAGTTCGTCGGCGTCCTTGCGCGGCCGGGGCTTCTGCCAGCCCTGCGGGTCCGAGAGGAAGATCTGGACGCAATTGGCGCCGACGGCCGCGGCCTCCTTCAGCGGGCGAGCGGGAGCGAGGTGAGCTCCGACGATCCTCTTCCTCCGTGCCATCGCACGGGAGTCTCCCGGAACCCTCCCCAGCACGTCCGGGGGAAGGTCCCGGGTGACTCACTCCGTCCTGCCCTGAGGCGAGCTTCCTACCAGGGCCTCTCCGGCAGGACCCCTGCCTTTCGGGCCGGAACCACCGCCAGCGCGAGTCGGCCCAGCGTCAGCGCTCCCAGCATCAGGCCGAAGTCCCGCAGGGCGATGTCGTAGTACTGCGGTGGGTTGACGGTCAGCAGGTTGATCACGATGCCCCCCAGCCACGCCGCGACGACGAACGCGCCGATGCGCGGAGCCAGGAGGACGAGGAAACCGGCGAAGATCTCGACCCCGCCGACGAAGTACATGAAGTCCTGGCCGCTGCCGGGGACGATGTCGTTGACCCAGCCCGCCAGGTAGTCGGGCCAGTCAACCGACCAGTTGAAGAACTTGTCCAGGCCGAAGAGGATCGGCGCGACCGTGAAGGCGATGCGAAGCAACCAGAACGCCTGGTGCGCGGCAATCCCGAGCCTGCGATCCGCAGCCGCATCAGCCTGGCCGTTCGATGCCGCTTCGG
>DATDJZ010000044.1:0-16965 GCA_036520315.1 Solirubrobacterales bacterium
GCCCATCAGGTTGAAGGTGCCGTCGTTCTCCTGGGCGGGGCCGAGGACGATCTCCTCGAGCGTGCCGTCCTGGTGCGTGGCCACGCGGGCGCCACGCGGCAGCGAGGGATGGAAGGTCGCCATCCCCCAGTGGTAGCCGCGGCCCGGTGCTTCCTTCGCACGAGCCAGCGGGGAGCCGATCATCACCGCGTCGGCACCAACGGCGATCGCCTTGGAGACGTCGCCCCCGGTCCGCATGCCGCCGTCGGCGATCACGTTGCAGTAGTTGCCCGTCTCCATCATGTGCTGGCCGCGAGCGGCGGCGACGTCGGCGATCGCGGTCGCCTGGGGAACGCCGATGCCGAGCACGCCGCGGGTGGTGCACGCGGCGCCCGGGCCCACCCCCACCAGGACGCCGACGGCGCCGGTGCGCATCAGGTGGAGGCCGGTGTTATAGGAGGCGCAGCCGCCGACCACGCAGGGCACGTCGAGCGAGGCGATGAACTCCTTCAGGTTGAGCGGCTCGGTCTGGTTGGAGACGTGCTCGGCCGAGATCACGGTGCCCTGGATGACGAGGATGTCGAGGCCTGCCTCGAGCGCGGTCTCGTAGTACTGGGTCACTTTCTGGGGAGTGAGCGAGCCGCAGGCGACGACGCCCTCTGCCTTGATCTCCTCGACCCGCTGGGCGATCAGCTCGGCCTTGACCGGCTCGGCGTAGACCTCCTGCATGATCCGCGTGGCGACTTCCTTCGGAGCCGCCGCGATCTCGTCGAGCTTCTCGTCGGCGTTCTCGTAGCGCGACCAGATCCCCTCCAGGTTGAGCACACCCAGTCCGCCGAGCTTGCCGATCAGCCCCGCGGTCTTCGGGCTGACCACGCCGTCCATCGCGGAGGCCAGCAGCGGCAGCTCGAAGCGGTACGGACCGAGGGTCCAGGTGACGTCGATGTCGTCGGGATCGCGCGTCCGCCTCGAGGGGACGATCGCGATGTCATCGAAGCCGTATGCCCTGCGGCCCTTCTTGCCGCGGCCGATCTCTACTTCCATTGGCCCACCCTACGTTCGTTCGCGGACGAAAAAACCCCGCGTCGCGGGGCCGGAAATGCGGTGTTAGCGGCGTTTCGGAGGTCCTTCACCAACGCCCCGCCAAGGATAACAGCGGTCCCGCTAGACCTTCGCGGGCGCCTCGAGCTCGCGCGCCTCCACCCCCGCCAGGAGGCGCTCCACCTCGCCCGGATCGATGCTGCCGGCGCCGAAATGGTGGGTCGACTCGGCACCGCACGCGACGGCGAAGCGCAGGCAGTCCTCGTTCGGGCGGCCGTCGTAGCGGGCCGCAACGAACCCGGCGAGGAAGGCGTCCCCGGAGCCGACGGTGGCGACCGGCTCGACCTGGGGAGCGCTGACCTCGTAGGTGTGGCGCTGGTCGTCGTCACCGAGCAGCGAGGCCATGCAACCCTCGGGCCGCGTGATCACCGCGTTCGCCGCCCCGAGCTCGATCAGGCTGCGGAGCCCGTTCTGCAGGTCCTCGAGGTCGTTGAACTCGTGCCCCACGGCGCCCTCGGCCTCGCTCAGGTTCGGGGTGACCGCCGCCGGCTCGGCACGCAGCGAGGCGAGCAGCGGCTCGCCCTCGGTGTCGACGACCGTCTCCACCCCGAGCGCCTTGAGCTCCTCCACCATCCGCGCGGAGAAGGTGGCGGGGACGGACGGCGGCAGGCTGCCGGCGATCGCGCAGATGCGCGCGCCGCGAGCCAGGTAGAGCAGCTTCTCGAGGAAGCGCTCGAGCTCCTCGGTGGTCACGTCCGGACCCCGCTCGTTGATCTCGGTCTGTTCCCCGGAGGTGGGGTCGATAACCGCGAGGTTGGTACGCGACTCGCCCGCGATCCAGGTGAAGTCCGTGAGGATCGACTCCTCGGCCAGGGACTCCATCAGGCGGGCGCCGGTGGGGCCGCCGGCCAGACCGGTGGCGATCACGGGCCGGTCGAGAAGCTTCAGTGATCGGGCGACGTTCACTCCCTTGCCGCCGGCCACGGTGCTCGCCTCGACGGCACGATGGCGATTTCCCTGGCGGAAGCTCGGCACCGCCACGGTCCGGTCGATCGCCGCGTTCAGGGTGACGGTCAGGATCACCCCGCGCCACCTTCCCGCTCCATCCTCTGGCGCCTCCTGCGCATCCGTTCCTCGTGCATCCTTCGCCTCTCCTCGGGAGTCCTCTGTCGGGGCGATCGCTGCGGCTCCTGCCGAGGTCGCGGGACCGGGATTTCGGCCGGTGGGGATCCGCGCACTCTCATGATCACCAGCAGTCCTACAAGTATCACGATCCCCGCAAGCACAATCAGCATGATCGGATTCTCGGCGGTCGACAGCGCCTTGTCGAGGACCGTCGCCGCCCCCACGGCATGTGCCGCGACCAGGCGACTGACAGCGGCCGGCTTGCCGTCGACGGTCACCTTGACGCGCCCGAGGACCTGACCATCACGCACGGCCCCGCTGACCTCGTCCGGGGCGCTCACCCGGGTGCTGACGCGCTGGCCCTCGCGCACGGTCACGGTCAGCGGCCGCCGGGCGACCAGCGCCAGGTGACTGTCCCGGTAGTCGAGCTTCGGCGAGGCGATCTCCTCTCCCTGGCTCACCTCCTCCACCGGGTGGTAGAGGGAGAAGCCGTAGTCGAGCAGCCCGAGCGTGCTCTGATCGCGCGCGTACTCGCTCGAGGTGCCGAGCACCGCCGAGATCAGGGTCGTCGAGCCTCGTGTGCCGGAGCCGACGAGCACGTAGCCCGCGTCGAGGGTGTGGCCGGTCTTGACGCCGTTGACCCACGGCGCCTGCCCCAGCAGCGTGTTCCGGCTGGTCACGGTCCGCGGGTGGTCCCCGCTGCTGAGTGTCGCGGCCGGCGTGTTCACGATGCGGGCGAAGAGGCGATTGCGCATCAGGATCGATGCGAGGGTCACCAGGTCGTGGGCGCTCGAGTAGTTGTCGGGGTCGTCGAGCCCGATCGGGTTCGCGTAGCTCGTGTCCGCCAGGCCGAGCCGCCGGGCGGTCCGGTTCATGTCGTTGACGAAGGCGGGCACCGACCCCGAAACCGCCACAGCCAGCGTCTCGGCGGCATCGCTCGCACTCGGCAGGAGCAGCGCGTAGAGCAGGTCGCGAACCCGCATCCGCTCGCCGGCGCGAAGGCCGAGCCGGACCTCGGCCGGATTGCTGACCCGGTATGGGGGCACGGTCACCGTCCGGTTGGGCCGCAGATCGTGGAGCGCGAGGTAGGCGGTCATCAGCTTCGTGGCGCTCGCGATCGACAGGCGCTGATTGGGCGCCTTGGCGGCGATGACCGAATCGTCCCTGGGGTCGAGCAGGATCCAGGCCCGGGCATCCAGCCTGGGAGGGTCGGCGGCGATGGCCCTGGCGGGCAGAGCCACCAGGAGAATCGCCACGACGATCGCGAGCGCGGCGCGGATGCGCCCCTGCCTGAGTCCCGAAACGGGCACGGTCAGCGCAACGCTATTCGCTGGCCCTCGAGCAGGGCCTGCGGGTCGAGATCGGGGTTGAGCTGCAGGAGCGTGCTCTCGTCGATCCCGGTCTTCACCGAGATCTTGCCGAGCGTGTCGCCCGGCTGGACGACCCAGACTCCCTTGCGCACCGCCTTGCGGCCGACCTTGCTGACCTCGGTGCTCCCATCCCCTCCGTTGTCCCCGTTGTCGGATCCCCCCGACGTGGTCACGATCACCACGACCACCAGTACCAGGGCCGCGATCAGAGCAAGCATCGCGAATGCGCGGACGAAATAGTTCGGCTTGAAATCCGGCATTCGCGGGCCGCGATGGTAGCCGGGACTACCCCCGCAAACTCCATACCGCCGCGCGCAGCTCCTCCGCCGCGGCGGCGGGGTCGTCGGCCCGGGCGATGCTCCGGGAGGCCGCGACCAGGATCGACGCGGGGCGGCCGGGAGCAAGCGCCGGACCCAGGTCCTCAGGCTTGCCCCCCTGGGCGCCCACGCCGGGGATCAGGAAGACGGAGTCCGGCATCAGCTCGCGGAGCCGGCCCATGTGCTGGGGGGCGGTGGCGCCGACCACCGCGCCCACGCCCGAGAGCCCGGCCTCTCCCGCGAGCCGCGGAGCCGCCTCCGCTACCAGAGCGGCGAGCTCCTCATGCAATGGCCGCTCGCCGAGCTGCGCGTCCTGCAGCCGTTCGGCCCCCGGATTCGAGGTCCGCACCAGCAGGAAGACACCGGCTCCGGCGGCCTGGGCTGCCTCGACCAGCACCCCGATCGCGTCGTCCCCGAGCAGCGGGTTCGCCGTGAAGGCGTCGGCCCCGAGACCGCCGACGGCTCCCCAGGGTGTCTCGGTCTCGCCGACCAGCGCCTGGCCGTACGCGGCCGCGGTCACGGGAACGTCCCCGCGCTTGCCGTCGGCGACCACCAGGAGCGCCTCGCGGTGCGCCGCTCGGCAGACCTCGTCCAGCGCCCACCAACCGTGCTGGCCGAGCCGCTCGAAGCAGGCGAGCTGCGGCTTGATCGCGACGCACGCCGATCCGGCCACCTCGATCAGCCGGTTGCAATCTTCATAGACCGCCACCGCCGCCCGCTCGGCGGCGTCCCGGAGATCGCCCTCCGGCGCCGATTCCGGCGGCAGTGAGCTCGGGTCGGGATCGAGCCCAAGGCAGATCTGGCTCCGGCGCTCCTCGACGAGCGCCGTCAGCCGGTCAGCAAAGGGGCGCGTCTGGTTAGTCGCCGCCTTTGACCTTCTTCTTCAGCCCCGAGCCGGCCGAGAAGCGGGGCACCTTGCCGCCGGGGATGAAGATCCGCTCGCCGGTTCTCGGATTCACGCCCTGCCTGGGGCCGCGCTCGGCGACGGCGAACTTGCCGAAGCCCGTGAAGTTCACCTCGCCACCGCCCTGGAGGACGTCGGTGATCGCTTCGAGCACCGCGTCGACCGCCTGGCCCGCCTCCTTCTTGTTTCCGATCCTGCTGTCGCGCGCGAGCACGTCGAGGAATTCAGCCTTGGTCACGTCTGCCTCCTCGGGTTGGAGTGGGGGCCGAGCCTAACAGCGCCTCCCGAGCCTACGACCCGCCGATCGCCATCTCCGCGACCAGGAACGGCGCGCTGTGGACCGAGCCTCCGAAGGGGACCCAGCGCACCTCGGAGCCCACCGCCTGCACCGCCGCGAGAGTGCTGAGCAGCTCGCCCGCGATCGTGAACTCCCGGAGCGGCTCGGCCAGCTCCCCGCCTCGGATCGCCTTGCCCGTGGCGCCGACCGAATAGCGGCCGGTGACCGGGTTGACCCCCGAGTGCAGGCCGGCCACCTCGGTGATGTAGACGCCGTCGCCGGCCCGCTCGAGCAGCTCCCGGAGCGAGAGCTCACCGGGCTCGATCATCAGGTTCGACGGACTCACGGAGGGCGGCGAGCGGTAGGAGGCGCGGGACGCGTTTCCGGTCGAGGCCGCCCCGCCCCGGCGAGCCGTGTAGCTGTCGTGAAGGTAGGCGAGCAGCTTCCCGTCGCCGACCAACGGGGTTCGCGATCGCGGCGTGCCCTCCCCGTCGAACGGCGCGCTGGCGAGCCCACCCGGATCCGTGCCGTCATCCGCCACGCGAAGCGCGGTGGAGGCCACCTCGTCGCCGAGCCGGTCCGCGAAGGGCGAGCGGCCACGCTGAACCTCGTCCGCGGAGAGCGCTCCGCCGATGAAGCCGGCGAAGCTGGCCGCCACCCGATCCGAGAGCACCACGGGACAGCTCCGCGACTCCGGCTTGGTCGCCCCGAGCATCGAGCTCGCCTCGTCACCGGCCTCGGCGCCGATCTCACCCGCGTCGAGATCGCGAGGCGAGCGAGCCACGCCGAACCCCAGCCCGGTCTGGACCTCGGAATCCTCCGTCGCCATCGCCTGGAGGAACGAGTAAGCGGCCGAGGCGCCGAACGCTCCCGAGACCCCGCGGGAGGTGGAGATCGCCGCGGTCGAGTCCTCGTCGACGTAGACGACCTCCTCGACCCCGGTGACCCGCGAATCGCGGTCGAGCGCCACCCGCTCGATCCGCTTCGCCAGGTCGATCACCTCGGCCGTCTCGGTCGAGGCGACTCCCTCGTCGTGCAGGCCGGGGATCTCGGTGGCCTCGCCCGATGACTCCGGCGCGGCCGAGCTCTCGTCCTCGTCCGCCACGCGGGCCGCGCCGACCGCCGCCCCGGCCAGCTCGGTCAGGCCGGCCTCCGAGAGATCCGTCCCGTAGGCGTAGCCCGTGCGCGCGCCGATCCAGGCCCTGATGCCCACCCCGCGCCCGGACGCCTCGGTGAGGCTCTCGACCTCCCCCGCGTGGACCCGGACCTCACGGCTGCGCGATCCCTCCGCCCACGCCTCGGCGTCGCTGGCCCCTGCGGCTGTGGCGGCCTCCGCGGCTCGGCGCGCGAGCTCCTCCAGGTCAGCGGGCGCGGACTCGGTCATACCGCCGTTCCCCCGACGGTCATGCCGCGAATCCGGACGTGGCCCTGGCCGGTCCCGACCGGCGCCGTCTGACCGGACTTGCCGCAGAAACCCGTCTTCATCTCGAAGTCCGATCCGACCGCGTCGATCCGCGCGAGTGCCTGCAGGCAGTTGCCGATCAGGGTGGCGCCGCGACAGGGCTTGGTCACCTTTCCGCCCTCGATCAGATAGCCCTCGGACACGCCGAAGACGAAGTCGCCGGTCGCCGGCTCCACCTGACCGCCGCCGAAGGAGACCGCGTAGAAGCCGCGGTCGACCTCGCCGATGATCTCCTCCGGATCCGCGTCGCCCGGCTCGATGTAGGTGTTGGTCATCCGCGGGATCGGCAGGTCCCGGAAGCTCGCCCGGCGGCCGTTGCCGGTCGAGTCCGTCCCGTCGCGGCGGGCGCGCAAACGGTCATAGAGGTAGGAGGTCAGGCGCCCCTCCTGGATCACCGCCGTCTTGTGGCTCCGGGTCCCCTCGTCGTCGATCCCCCCGGTCCCCCACTCGTGCGGCATGGTGCCGTCGTCATAAGCGTTGAGCAGCGGCTCGGCGACCTTCTCGCCCATCCGGTTCGCGTAGACGCTGGCACCCTTCTGCACGGCGTCCGCCTCGAGCCCGTGCCCGGTCATCTCATGGAAGAGGACGCCGCCGAACCCCTTGCCGACCACCACGGTCATCT
Source organism: Solirubrobacterales bacterium (assembly GCA_036520315.1). Classification (GTDB taxonomy): domain Bacteria; phylum Actinomycetota; class Thermoleophilia; order Solirubrobacterales; family 70-9; genus DASUPK01. The sequence continues at coordinate 7,098 of DATDJZ010000044.1, forward strand.
CGCCCGCCGGCGCCGGGTCCGCGCCGAGCAGCGTGATCGCCTTGCGGGCGGCCTGGTCCGCGATGCGCGCCGGGTCGCCGTCCAGAAGCTCGAAGCCGCGGTGCTCGCCCAGCGTCTCGAATCCCGTCTCCACTGTCCCATCCTTCCGCGCCACCACCTGCACCCCCAGCCGGACACGGGTGCGATCGTCGCCGGCCTGGAGCCCCTCTGAGTTGAATACCGCCACACGGCGACGCCCCTCGCTGTAGCTGGCCGAGGCCTGCGCCACCTCGGGGCCGGCCGAGCGGGCGCGCTCGTCGAGCTCTCGCAGCACCTCCGCCTTGCGCTCGGCCGGGACCGACGCCGGGTCCACGTCGATCTCCTGCAGCTCGGGCGGTCTGGCCGCCTCCAGCGCGATCGGCTCGGTGGCGCTGCCGCCGAGAGCACTCGCCAGCCCATCGGCGGCGCGCAGCAGATCCTCCTCAGCCAGCCCGTCGACGTGGGCGAGGCGCGTCACCTCGCCGTCGATCACCCTGACCCCGGCGCCGCGCTCGCTGCCCGACTGCGGGCGCTCGACGCGCGACTCGTCGATTGAGAGGCTGAAGCCGCGGCGTTCCTCGCAGAAGAGCTCGGCGAAGTCGCCGCCGCGTGCCACCGCCCGTTCGAGCGCGCGCTCTGCGACGTCCGGGTTGACGAGAGAGTCGACGGTCCCGCTCATTTGCCGCTCCGGGCCCGCTTCGGGCTGGCGATCTCGATCAGTTGCGAGGCGGCCTCGAAGAGCGCTCGCCCCGGCCCGGAGTCCTCCGGGAAGGCGATGCTGCGGCCCCCGGGGTAGTAGGTCCTCGCGAACGGCTTGCGCAGATGCCGGCGCCGGCGCAGGTAGGCGGCGGCCTCGTCGGCGTAACCCGAGACCCGGTCGAGCAACACCCGATGTGGCTTGGTCGGCATCAGCCGCCCGCGCCGGCGGCCGCCAACTGCCGGAGCGCGATCCGGATGTCGAAGATCATCAGCGAGGCGAGCGTGAAGCGCTCCGTGACGGCAACGGCGACGTACGGGCCCTCGCGCACGCAGAACGCCTCGCCCTCCCCGGTCGCGACGTGCGCATGGGCGACCGGCTCGTCCCCGGCGGCATCGGCCGCGGCGATCAGCTCCCTGCCCGCCTCACCCCAGGCCTCCGGATCCTCCCCGCTCGCCGCCAGGACCTCGCCGGCCTCGGAGAGGATCGCGCAGCCGCGCAGCTCGCGCGAGATCTCCTCCAGGTACTCGACCGCCCGATCCGCATCGGGGAGGCTCGGGGCGTCGACGGCTGGGGTCATCGGGGGCCGGATATCGCGACGACGGGCACTTGGTCCAAAATACCGAGCGTGACTCTCGAGCAGGGTTCCTGGCTCACGGTTCTGATCGTCTGCGGGATCGCCGTCGTCCTGCTGGCGGTCGGCGGCTACACCGGGTACAGCATCGTGGTCGGCGCGGTGGGAATAGCCGCCGCGGTCAACCTGCTCTGAACGGACTCGGCGACTCGGCCGGATCGTGGCGCGAGCTCTCAGGCTCGGCGTGGATCAGCACCTCGGCGTTGCCGAGGTCCGACTCGATCGCGTTCCTCAGCTCATGCGCCACCTCGTGGGCTCTCTCCAGGCTCGTCCCGTTTTGGAACTGGACATGAAGCTCGATATAGCGCCTACGCCCCGTGGTTCGGGCACGCAGCTTGTGGTAGCCGACCACCTCCGGCTCGTTGGCGCGCGCTCGAGCGATCGCCGCCTCAATCCGATCCATCTCCTCCGGCGGCGGCGCCTCATCGACGAGGATGCCCGCGGCCCGGCGGATGATGTTGAGGCCGGTGAAGATGATGAAGCCGGAAAACACGATGGCGACTGCCGCGTCGAGCTCTTCGGCCCCCGTCAGCTGCACGAGCGCAAGCGCGATGAGGACTCCCGCCGACGTCAGCGCGTCCGCGCCGAGATGTGCGGCATCCCCCTGAAGCGCCGGCGAGTGGTGCCTGCGTGCCTGCCGGCGGAGGAACAGAGACACGGCGCTGGCGCTCACCGTCGAGAACGCGATCACGGCGATTCCGAACCCGAGTGACTCGACCTCAGTGTTGCCGTTGACGAGGCGGCCGACCGACTCGCTGATGATGAACGCGGCGCCCCCGATGATCAGCACGCCCTCGATCGAGGCGGCGACGTTCTCGACCTTCTCGTGTCCGTAGGGATGCTCGACGTCCGCCGGCTCGTCCGCCCGGCGGACGGCGACGAAGGCGATCACGGAGGCGACCAGGTCGACCGTCGAGTTGAGCGCCTCGGAGAGAATTGCGACCGACCCGGTGATGATCGCAGCGGCTACCTTCAGCGCGATCAGCGTCACGTTGTAGGCGATCGACACCCCGGCTGCCACCCCCTTGGAAACGCCGCTGGCGGCTCCGGCTCCGTTCATCCGCCGGCCTCGAGACCGAGATGGACCGCGAGCGCTCGTGCCGCGCGGCCCCGGTGGCTGATCGCGTTCTTCTCCTCCGGGCTCAGCTCGGCCATCGTGCGCTCATCGCCGGCGCCGGTGTCGTCGGGGACGAACGCCGGGTCATAGCCGAAGCCGCCGCTGCCCCTCGGGGCGGTCGCGAGCGTCCCCTCGCTTCGCCCCTCGAAGACCGACTCGTTGCCGCCCTCGTCCACCAGCGCGATCACGGCGACGTAGGAGACCCGCCGATCGTCCTGCCGGCCGACTTCCTGGAGGAGCTTGGCCAGGTTCTGCTCGTCGGTCGCTTGCTCGCCGGCGTAGCGGGCGGAGCGGACCCCCGGGCGACCGTCCAGCCCGTGCGCCTCGATGCCGGAGTCATCGGCGACCGCGGGGCGGCCGGTCGCGGCGTGGGCGGCCCGAGCCTTATCAAGGGCGTTCTCACTGAACCCCTCCGCCTCCTCGGGCGGCAGCTCGACGTCTTCCGGCAGCGGGTCGAGCTCGAGGCCGGGCAGCAGCTCCCGAAGCTCGCGGAGCTTGTGCTCGTTCCGCGTTGCGACGATCAGCGCCGGCATCGCGCCCCTTCAGGCGGGAAGCGCTCCGAGCGCCGACTCCTGAGCCTCCCGCAGCCGACCGATACCTCCCTCGGCGAGCGCCAGAAGCTCGTCCAGCGAGGCGCGGGAAAGCGGGGTGCGCTCCGCCGTCGCCTGGACCTCGACCAGGCCCCCGTCTCCGGTCATGACGACGTTCGCGTCCACCTCCGCGGTCGAGTCCTCGGCGTAGTCGAGATCGCAGAGCGCCCGACCCTCCACGATGCCGACGCTGATCGCGGCGACCGACTGATCGAGCGGCAGGCGCTCGATCTTGCCTGCGTCAACGAGTGCGGAGAGTGCCTGCTGGAGGGCGACGAATCCTCCGGTGATCGCCGCGCAGCGGGTTCCGCCGTCGGCCTGAAGCACGTCGCAGTCCACGTAGACCGAGCGCTCACCGAGGGCCTGGAAGTGGACCACCCCTCGCAGCGAACGGCCGATCAGGCGCTGGATCTCCACGCCGCGGCCGTCCTGCTTGCCTCGGTTGATGTCGCGCGCCTTCCGGTCCCCGGTCGAGGCCGGCAGCATCGCGTACTCGGCGGTCACCCAGCCGCGCCCCTTGCCCTCCATCCAGCGGGGCACGGAATCGGTCACCGACGCTGTGCAGATCACCCGGGTCTCGCCCTGGGAGAAGAGGGCGGAGCCGTCGGCCGTCCGGACGAAGCCCGGCTCGATCGTGACCGGTCGCGGGTCGGCCGGGGCACGGTCGTAGGAGCGGCTGGCGGGCATGGCGCCAGTCTCCCAGAACCATGCCCGCCTGCCCGCGAGCTACTTGAACTTGACCTGTCCGACCGCCTCGCGGATCTTGTCGACGATCGTCTGGGCCAGCTCCAGGCCCTGCTTGCCCTGGAAGCCCTTCATCGCGGCGACCATGCCCACCATCAGGAGGGCGACGAGCAGGATCAGTCCGACGTACTCGACCGTTCCCTGGCCGCGACGCGGCGGCTGCGCAAGCAGCCGGCCGCTCGCGGCCTCGGTGGCGAGCAGGAGTCGGGCGACGAGTTCTGGCATGCAAACCTCCTCGGCTCGTTTCGAGCGAGGGTGGCCACCGGCGCCATGCGAGAGGCGAGCTGGGTGTGGCGAAAGAGGAGCGCGTCAGCCAATAGAGTCGCCCTGATGAGCGAGCGCCAAGAGGAAGGCGCGCAGGAGCCCGTGGGCGCACTGGAGGAGGGGCGCCTCGAGGGGACCGCGGATGCCGCGCGCCGTGACGCCGAGCACAAGGCGACCGCCGAGATCCTGGCGCTGGAGGAGGACCTGGAGCGGGAGCGGGAGCTCGCCGCCCGGTCCCTGGAGGCGGTGCAGCGGCGACTCGAAGAGGCCGAGGCGCGCGCGGCCGGCAAGGTCAGCGTCACCGACTCGAGGGCCAATCGGGAAAAGCAGCTGGTCGCGGAGCGGAACGAGGCCGCCGCCGCCCTGAAGGAGTCGCAGGAGCGGCTGGTGGAGCTCGAGCGAGAGGTCCAGGAAGGGGACGCCCGTGTCGAGCGGGAGGTGAAGGAGGAGCTGGCGCGGCACGAGGCACGACGCTCGACCGGAGAGCGCGAGCTGGTGGAGCAGAGCCGGGCGGAGCTCGAGGCACAGATCCGGGGAGAGCTCGAGCAGGAGTTCGCCGAGCGGATCTCGGAGATCAAGTCCCAGGCCGACACCCGCGCCAGCGAGGAAATCGCCGCGGCCCGGCGGGCGGCCGAGGCCCGCCACGAGACGGAGCTGGCCGCGCGCGAGGAGACGCTGCGCCGCGAGCGCCAGGCAGCGGCCGAGGCGAAGGAGGCCGCGCAGCGCCGGATGGACGAGATCGCCGAGCAAATCGACGCGGCGGGTGCCCGCGTCGAGGGAGCCGAGGCGAAGCTGGCCGAGGAGCGCACCCGCCTCCAGCGTGAGGCCGAGGAGCGCGTCGACGCCGAGATGCGGAGGCTGCAGGCTGAGTCCGACGCCAGGATCCAGGAGGCGATCGCCAAGGTCGAATCCGACACCAAGTCACGCACGACGAAGGAGAGCGAGACGCAGCTCTCGGAGCTGCAGGCGGAGGTCGAGAGGCTTCGGGGTGCCGAGGTGAGGGCCCGCGAGGAGGCCGAGAAGCACTCGGCGGGGGTCGAGAGGCAACTCGAGAAGATGCGGGCGGAGATCGAACGGGAGGCGAAGCAGGAGGCCGAGCGCTCCTTCGCCAAGCACGAGGCCGAGCTGGCCGCCGAGCTCGAGGACGCTGGGCGGGCGCTCCGGGCCGCTGAGGTTCAGCTGAGCGAGGCCGAGACTCGCGCCGAATCAGCCGAGCGCAAGCTAGGCGCTACCTCCGAAGATCAGCTGCGGCGCGCCGAGGTGGAGCGCGAGGGCCGCGTCAGTGAGCTCGAGGAGCGGATCAGGTCGGTCGTCGACCGGGCGAGCGGCGCGCAGGCGCATGCCGCCTCGGTCGGGATCGACCTACCGGCGAGGAAGACAGCCGAGGTCGCGGAACCCGAGCCCGAGGATCCTGAAGAGCCCGAGCAGCCCGAGAAGGCCGAGGCGGCCAGGAAACCGGAGAAGGAGCCGGAGCAGCGCGAGGACACCGACACGGTCGAGCAGGGCGCCGTGGAGGAGTCCGAGCCCGGCCTGCTGCGGAGGGTCACGGAGGCCCGGCGCGCCAGACGCGATCAGCGCGAGGCCAAGCGGGCCGCGCGCGCGAAGGAAGCCGCCGAGAAGAAGGCCGCCCGGGAGAAGGAGGCGGCCGAGAAGACGGCAAAGCGCGAGCGGAAGAGAACGCCGGAGGAGGCGCCGGTCGAGTCAGAGCCCGTTCCCGAGGCGGAACCGAGCAAGCCCGAGCCCAGCTCTCCTACCGAGCCCAGCTCTCCTAAGACGGGAGCGGCGCTCGACGTCAACCAGGCGACCTTCGAGCAGCTCCGGGGGCTGGGCCTCTCGGTCACCCACGCGACGCGCGTGATCGCCTACCGCGAGCGAAAGGACGGGTTCGCTTCGGTCGACGACCTGGAGGGAGTCCCGGGTCTCCCCGAGGGCCTGCTCGACGAGCTCAGGGACAAGCTGACGGTCTAAGGGCCGTCGACCGCGGGCCAGAACCGCGCCAGGCGCTCGCGATATGGGGCCGCCGGCTCGATCGGGGCCCGCCGCGGCGCGCGCTCGGCCGAGAAGGCCTCCAGCGTCGCGACCACCGAGCGCGACAGGGCGCCCAGCGAGTAGCCGCCCTCCAGGCAGATTAGGACGGGCACCGCGTTCTCCATCGCCAGGTCGCGCACGCTGGCGGCCATGTCTCCGTAGGCGGCGTCGTCGAGCGAGCAGTTCGCGAGCGGATCGTCGCGGTGCGCGTCGTAGCCGGCGGAGATGCAGATCAGCTCGGGCCTCCACTGCTGACCGATCGGCACGACCACCTCTTGGACCAGCGAGAGGAACTCGTCCGGCCCGCTGCCCGGCGGCACCGGGAGGTTGACGGTGTAGCCCTCGCCCTCGCCGCTGCCGGAGTCGGTGGCGGCCCCTGTCCCCGGATAGAGCGGGCTTTGGTGGATGCTCGAGTAGAGGACCTGTGAGGAGCCGTAGAAGATCGCCTCGGTCCCGTTGCCGTGGTGGACGTCCCAGTCGAGCACCAGGACGCGCTCCACCCCGAGCTCCGCGATCGCGTGTGCGGCGGCGACCGCGACGTTGTTGAAGAGGCAGAAGCCCATCGCGCGAGCGCGCTCGGCGTGGTGACCGGGGGGGCGGAGCCCGCAGAACGCCCAGCTGCCCTCCTCGAGCAACCGCTCGGCGGCATGGACCGCACCTCCGGCCGCGTGCAGGGCTGCTTCCCAGGAGCCCGCGCTGGCGATGGTGTCCAGATCGATCGGGCCCCCACCCCTCTCCGCGAGCTCCTCGATCGCGTCGACGTGCGAGGCGCTGTGGACGCGCTCGAGCTGCTCGCGGGTCGCAGCCGGCGCCTCCACCAGCTCCATCCGGAGCCAGTCCCGCTCGGACATGGCCTCCTCGATCGCGGTCAGCCGCCGGGCGTTCTCCGGATGGCCGCCGGTGTCGTGCTCGAAGGAGCTCGGATGTCGTACGTACAGCCCCGCCACTGGGGGGCAGACTAGGGTTCTGCGCTCCGATGGCGCCGGATGAGCCCCTCGACGTCGTTGTGGTGGGCGGCGGCGCCGCCGGCCTCTACTCGGCGCTGACCGCGGCGGACGCGGGCTCGCGAGTGGCGATGGTGTCCAGGAAGCCGCTCTCGGAGAGCTCGAGCTTCTGGGCGCAGGGAGGCCTCGCCGCCGCAATCGGGCCCGGTGATTCTCCGGAACAGCACGTGGAGGACACCGTCTCGGCCGGGAGGGGAGCTTGTAGGCGATCCGCCGCCGAGCTTCTGGCCCGCGAAGCGCCGGGCGTCGTCTGGGAGCTCCAGCGACGCGGCGTGCACTTCGATCTCCTCCCCGACGAGAGCCTTTCGCTCGCGCTGGAGGGGGGGCACTCCCAAAGGCGAGTTGTGCACGCCGGTGGAGCAGCGACCGGCCGCCGCATCACGGAGCGACTCGCCGAGCTCGCTGCCCAGGACGAGCGGATCAACGTGATCGAGAAGACCTCGGCGGTCGCGCTCTGGAGCGACGGGGAGCGCTGCCACGGGGTGATCAACGACACCGGGCCGCTCCGGGCGAAGGCCACGATCCTCGCGACAGGAGGGGCCGCAGCGCTCTGGGCGCGGACCACCAATCCCTGGGGCGCGATCGGCGCGGGACCGGTGATGGCTCACGCAGCCGGCGCTGACCTCGCCGACCTGGAGTTCTGCCAATTCCACCCGACGGCGTTGTCGGCCCCCGGGACCGAATCGGACGGCCTGCTCGTCACCGAGGCCGTCCGGGGTGAGGGCGCGACGCTGCTCGGCGCCGACGGCGAGCGGTTCACGGACGAGCTGGCCCCACGGGACGCGGTGACCCTGGCGGTCCTGGATCAGATGGAACGGGACGACACCGACCACGTGCTGCTCGACATGCGAGAGCTCAGCGAGGCCCGCTTCCCGAGCGTGTTCGCTGCCCTTCGCGAAGCCGGATACGACCCCCTGCGTGAGCCGATCCCGGTCGCCCCCGCCTCGCACTACGTGATGGGCGGGATCGCCACCGATCTCGACGGCCGCTCCTCACTCGCCGGGCTGTTCGCCGTCGGCGAGTGCGCCTGCACCGGCCTCCATGGCGCCAACCGCCTCGCCTCGAACTCGCTGACCGAGTGTTTCGTGCTCGGCGCGAGGGCGGCGAACGCGGCCTCGGCCGAACCGGACGCGGGGGCGGCCCCCGATCCACCAGACTGGCGCTTCGACCCACCGGTGGTCGCGACCCGGGAGGCCGTCTGGGCGCTCGCGGGTCCGCTGCGCAGCGCGGATCGGCTCGAGCAACTGCTGTCGGACTCCTATCCGCTCGCGCGGCTGATTGCGCGATTCGCGCTCGGGCGCGAGGAGTCGCGCGGCTCCCATCGCCGGCTCGAGTTCCCGGAGCCGGATCCCGCGCTCGACCGGCGCCACCAGGTCATCTCGGGCGAGAGCCTGCGCTGGGAGACCTGGGAGTAGGCCGGCTACCCAAAAAACTGGTAGCTGGCATACTTAAAATTACTTAATCGACGCTTAACCCTACCCACTTTTGGGCATGCTTCAATCGCATTCGCCTGAAGGGTCCGGGGCAAGGTTGCCCTCACGGACACCGCTTCAGGGGGGATAGGAGAGATCGGGATGTATCAATTCAGTCGTTCGATCTACCGGGACCTCGTTCCTCGCATCGACTCCTCCGGAACCGTGGAGAGGACCTTCGCGGCCCGGCGGAAGGTCCTGGAGGCATGCGAAGCCACCATCCAGCGGCTGGTCTCCGACCGCCGCTATTTCGCCCGCCCCGCGAAGACGCTCTTCACGGAGGTTCGTGAGCACTTCGCGCTCGCTGAGCAGGTGCGGGTCTACATGGTCATCGAGAGGCACCTCGGGCTGATCGAGGAGTTCCTCGATTCCCTGCCCGCCGACGTGACACTTGACGGTCAGCAGCGCAGCTGCCTGGCCAGCACTCGCAAGGGCACCCCGTGCAAGCGCGAGCCGCTGCCGGGCATGGACTACTGCCCCTCGCACAAGCACCTCGAGGAAGTCTTCGTGGATGATGCGAGGGTGCGGGGAGGCGGAAGCCGAGCCGCAACCCGTTTGGTCCAGCAGCCGGCAGCGGCCTAGGTTCCTGGGGGTCAGGGGTGCGCGCGCTCGCCCGGGGGGTCGGGCGCGGCTCACCCTGCCCAGCGATCTCTTAAGTTGGCGCGATGCTGCTCGGCGTCGACGTCGGTGGAACGTTCACCGACGCCGCGCTGCTCGATGGCGAGGTGCTCCACACGGCCAAGGTGCCGAGCACGCCCGAGGACCAGTCGCGCGGCGTGATCGCGGCGGTCGAGGAGGTGCTCCAGCGCGCCGTGGCGAAGCCGGCCGACGTCCGCGGCTTCACCCACGGCATGACGGTGGGCACCAACGCCCTGCTCGAGGAGCGCGGGGCGCGCACCGCGCTGGTCGCCACGCGCGGGTTCTCCGATCTGCTCGAAATCGGCCGCCAGAACCGCCCCAGCCTCTACCACCCCTGCCGGCCCAAGCCGCGGTCCCTGGTCGATCCCAACCTCCGCTTCGAGGCGCCGGAGCGCATCGGCGCGAGCGGCGTGGTCGAGGAGCTGGCCGACGAGGAGATCGCCCGCCTGGCCGAGCGGCTGCGACGCAGCGACGCCGAGTCGGTGGCGGTCTGCCTCCTCTTCGCCTTCCGCGATCCGGACCACGAGCGCCGGATCGCCGCGGCGCTGCGTGAGGCCCTGCCCGATCTCCACGTCTCCACCTCCCACGAGGTCCTCCCCGCCTTTCGCGAGTACGAGCGCTTCTCCACGACCGTGATCGACGCCTACCTCTCCCCCCTGCT
>DATDJZ010000045.1:0-5051 GCA_036520315.1 Solirubrobacterales bacterium
AAAACCTAGAATCGCCGCGTGCTGAAGCTGTTGCGATTCCTCCGCGCCCACCGGATGCTCAATTGGCGCTACGCCCGGCTCCTCTGGCGCTACCTGTGGAGGCGGTTCCTCACCCCGGCCGGATGGCGCTGGGAGACCGAGGGGCCGGTCTTCTTCGGGAAGGACCTCCAGCTCCAGATCGCAAGGGGCGCGACTGTGAGGTTCGGGCGCTTCACCTGGATCGGCGACGGAACCAAGATCCGCTGTCACGAGGGGGTGGTCGAGATCGGCGCGAAGACCGTCTGCGGCCAGGAGGTCACGATCTCGGCCTACAAGCGGGTGCGGATCGGAGAGCAGTGCGTGATCGCCGATCGCGCGATGTTCATCGACTTCGACCACGGCGTGGTCGAGGTCGAGCGCCCGATCCGAGTGCAGGGCATCTACAAGCGCGATTGCGTGATCGGCTCCAACGTCTGGGTCGGGTACGGCGCCTGCTTCCTGCGCGGCGTGCACGTGGGCGACAACTCGATCGTCGGCACCAACTCGGTCGTCACCCGTGACGTGCCGGCCAACGCGGTGGTCGGCGGCGTCCCGGCGAAGGTGATCCGGATGCGCGAGGCGCCGACGGAGATGCGCTGGCCCGATCCCGTGGAGCCCGAAGAGGAACCGCCTCCCCAAAAACGCTGACCTGCTTATATTCGGCCGGCGGAGGCTGGGAGCCCGCGCTTGGGACTTGGGTATGAGGCTGAGGGGACAAAAACGCGGACGCACGAGACGCACTCGTAGGCGCGTGGTCGCCACGCTGCTCGCGGCTGTCGCGCTGCTCGCGGTGCCGGCTTCCGCGCAGGCGCTCGGGCTCAGCAACCTGACCGCCGCCCCCGCCAGCCACCAGGCGGGCGCCCACATCAACTTCCACCTGCACATGGAGTTCAGCGGTGGTCAGGTGAAAGACCTGACCGTCGGCCTGCCGCCGGGACTGATCGGCGATCCGAACGCCGCCCCTCTGTGCACCGTCGCTCAGCTCAACTCCGACAGCTGCCCGGCGAACACCAAGGTCGGCAGCGTGACCGCGAATGCCACCGTCACGGTCGCCGTGCTCCCGGTGACCATCGACGTCGACGGGGATCTCTACAACCTCACGCCGCAGCCCGGCGAACCCGCGCGATTCGGGATCGTCCTCCGACCTCTCAAGGGTCAGCTGTGCGCGCTTCTCCCGGACGCAATCTGCAATCTGATCCCGAACATCCTGCCGCCGGTGATCCTCCAGTCGGGTGTTCAGCTGAGGCCCGATTTCGGCCTCAACACCGTCATCAACAACATCCCCAACACCACAACGGGATTCGCCACGACAATCAACTCCCAGGACATCACCCTGTTCGGGACCGCACCGGGAACGGGGAAGCCGTTCATGCGGAACCCGACCTCCTGCCCCGGCCCCCACACCACCAAGTTCACCGCGGTCCCCTACTCGGGCTCGACCGCCACCGGGACAGCGAGCTTCACGACCACGGGCTGCGACGCCCTCGACTTCTCCCCGGCGTTCACCGCCGAGGTCGGCGGGCCCGGGCAGACGACGAATGGCGTCCCGACGACTGCCAGCACGGCGATCCTCCAGGACTCCGACGAGGCCGGGCTGCTCAAGGCAGTCGTCAAGGTCCCGGCCGACCTCAACCCGAACGCGACGATTTTCTTCGGTCCCCCGTGCGGTCAGGCTGAGTTCCAGGCCGGAACCTGTCCGTCCAACACGGTCGTGGGCTTGGCGACCGCGGCCTCGCCGCTGCTCAGCACGCCCCTGATCGGCAACGTGGCGCTGGTGTCGAGCGGCGGCCCGTTCCCCAACCTCGGCCTCGACCTGAAGGGCCAGCTCCACCTGCTTCTGCAGGGGAGCATCGGCATCAGCAGCGGAAATACGGTGACCTTCGGCGAGGTGCCGCCGGGGCTGCCGGACATCCCGATCTCGCGCTTCCAGCTCACGTTCACCAATCCGCCGGGGCTGATCGGCACCGCCCGGGACATCTGCGTCCCCCCGCCGCCCCTCTTCCACGCTGACTTCACGGGCTACAACGGCAAGACCTCATCTGTGGACGCCCCGGCGATCGTCGATGGCTGCGGCGCCGGCACGGGAAGCGGCGGCACCAAGGCGAAGTGCAAGAAGGTCAAGAAGAAGCACAAGAAGAAGCACCGGGCGGCCGAGTCGAAGAAGAAGCACAAGAAGAAGTCCTGCAAGAAGAAGCGGAAGCACAAGAAGCGGCACTAGGCCGCTTGCCTCTAGAGCCTCTTCCCTGAGGCGAACAGCAGGACCCCCGCAAGCGTCGCCACCGCCCCGGTGATCCAGAAGACCGTGCCGCCCGAGGCGAACGCCGCGGCGAGTAGCACAATCCCGACGACCACCAGCGGGAGGCCGAAGGAGATCGGGACGCTGACGTTGAGTCCTGGGCCGAAATCGGGCGCGCGCCGCTTGGGCGCTCTGTCCCGCGAGGGATAGACCTCCCGCCGGCCTTCGGGCAGCCGCGTCATCCGCCGCGTGCGGGGGCCGCGCTCGGGACCAGCTCCGCGTAGACCTCGGCAGTGCGCTCCGCGACGTCGCCCCAGTCGAAGCGCCGCAGGTGCTCGAACGCTTCGGCGGTCAGGCGGCGGCAGAGCTTCGCGTCGTCGAGCACGCGCACGGTCATCTCCGCCAGCGAGACGGGATCGCGGGCCCGGAAGCGCAGACCCACCTCGTCGTGGGGAACGACCTCGCGGAGCCCGCCGGTGTCGGCGACGATGCAGGGGCAGCTCGAGGCCATCGCCTCGAGCGCCACCAGCCCGAACGGTTCGTAGATCGACGGGACCACGCAGACGTCGGCGATCCGGTAGAGCGAGTGCAGGACGTCGTCGCCGATCCAGCCCACGAACATCCCGTACTCCATCAGGCCGAGCTCCTCCGCCTGGCGACGGAGCTCTTCCTCGTGCGTGCCGGAGCCGGCCACGACGAAGCGCGTGTTGGGCAGGCGCTCGATGATCTCCGGCAGCGCCTCGAGCGCGACCTGAAAGCCCTTCTCGTAGACCAGGCGGCCGACCAGCAGGACCAGGGACTCATCCGGTTCCGCGAACTCGGCCCGCAGGCGGCGGAGCTCTTCGTCCTGATGCGGTTGCAAGTCCTCCGGGTCGATCCCGTTCGGGATCACCTCGATCGAGGACTCCGGCACCCCGAAGACGTCGACGATCTGCTCGTGCATGAACGTCGAGCAGGCGATCACCCGCTCGGAGCGGTTGGTGATCCAGCGCTCGACGCCGTGGATGTAGGACTGCGGGTGCTTGTCGACCCAGCCCTGGTGGCGGCCGTGCTCGGTGGCATGGATCGTGGTGACGAGCGGCGCCTCGAAGCGGCGGGCGAGGTGGTCGCAGGCGTTCGCGACCAGCCAGTCGTGGCCGTGCACGATGTCGAAGTCGTAGCGGTCGCCCAGCTCGACCCCCGCCGCCAGCATGTCCGAGTTCATCCGCTCGACCCAGGCGACGAACTCGTTGAGTTCGGCGGGGCGGGTCGGCTCCATCACCCGGTGGACATGGACGCCCGCCTTCAACTCCTCCGGGGGCGACTCCTCGCCCCCGCGGGTGAGGACGTGGACCTCGGTGCCGCGCTCGACGAGAGCCTCCGAGAGCTTGCGCACGTGGCGCGCCAGGCCGCCCTCGATGAGCGGCGGGTACTCCCAGGACAGAATCAGGATCCGATTCATTTAGGGCTCGAGCAGCGGCGCCAGGCGGAGGTCGGGGGCGAGATTGCGAACGCTCGGGTCGACCTCCTCGGCGGAGTCTATGGCCTCCAGCAGTGCCTCCGCGTGGGCCGTGGCGCGCGAGTACGGGTAGTCGCCGGCCTGCCCGCGGTGGTCCATGAAGGCCCAGTCGCTCGACTGGAGGGCGAGAAGCTCACGGGCGGCCCGAGCGGCCGCCGGACCCTCGATCGAGTGCGCTTCCAGCGCCCTGAGCAGGCGCAGCTCGCTCCGGCGGGTGGCCCAGACCAGGTCGGAGACCGCGGGCGAGTCCCAGGTCTCGAGGCTCTTCCCTTCGCCCCAGCTGGCCTCGCGCGCGGGGCGGTCCTCCGGCTCGTGCTCGCGCAGGGCCTGGGGCAGGGTGAGCAGTCGCACGCCGTCGAGCTCCGCCCCCTTGATCACCTCGCGCAACCAGATCGGGCCCTCCGCCCACCAGTGTCCGAGCAACTCGGTGTCGATCGCGAAGACGCACAGGCCGCGTCGCCCGCTCTCCGACCGGTGGCGCTCGAGGCGATCGCGCACCGCCGCCAGGAACGACGCGGCGTGCTCGGTCGCCCGCTTGGCCGCCGCGGCGGGGTCGTAGGGCGTCCCCGAGATCGACCAGAGGCGCATCCCGTTCGGCGAGAGCCGGTGGTACTCGAGGTAGGCGCCATCCGACGGATAGCCGTCGTCCGACCAGACCAGGCGCACCGTTCCCCAGTCGATCGTGAAGCCGACCGGGCCGCCCGGCAGCCGGATCGGGGTCAGGGCGGCGGTCCCGCGCTCATGGGAGCTCTGGTCGAGGCAGGTGTAGGCGATGCCACGCTCTGCAAGCACCCCCTCGAGACCCGGCACGTAGGCGCACTCGGGCAGCCAGAAGCCGTCCGGCTCGGCGAAGCGGCGCTCGTGCGAGCGCAGTCCGGCGTCGACCTGCAGGCGCCGCCCGGCCGCGGTGGCCAGCTTGGGCAGCACGGCGTGCGTGGCCGTGGAGGGGATCAACGCGATCCGGCCCTTGCGGTGCGCCTCCTGGAAGGCGCGCAGCGGCTTGCGGCGCAGCCGGTTCAGTCGCTTCATCGCGCGCGTGTAGTGATCGGCCTCGGCCTGGGCGGCCGGCCGCAGCGCGGCGCCGGCGTCCGCGACGTCACGGTCCGCCGCATCGACCCGGTGGCGGCGGAGAAAGGTGAGCATCCTCTCTCCCACCCCCTCCGCCTCGAGCTGGTCGGCGAGCACCGGTGTCACCGTCATCGTCAGCCGCTCGGCGACGTCCAGAACCGGCATGTGAGAGCGGGCGAAGGCGTCGAAGAGCCACTCTTCGCCAAAGGGGTAGGTGCCGAACCCCTCGAC
>DATDJZ010000046.1:0-25974 GCA_036520315.1 Solirubrobacterales bacterium
CAGACTGAGGAAGAGCGGCAGGGCACGGGGGAGGGGCGCTGATGCCTCGGGTGGTGGAGGTCACCCGCGCCCGCGAAGCGGGTCCCCTGAAGCTGGCGCTGCCGCGGGGCGCGCTCTGGCCGGAGACGCTCGACACACTCGACCGCATCGGCGTCGACACGGCCGAGCTCCGCTCCGACTCGCGCGCGCTCGTCTTCGAGTCAGGAGGGCTCAGCCTGGTGACCATGCGCCCCTCGGACGTCCCCACCTACGTGGAGGCGGGTGCCGCCGACCTCGGAATCACCGGCAAGGACGTCCTGCTGGAGCAGCCGGATCGAATCGTCTACGAGGTGCTCGACCTTCAGTACGGCGCCTGCCGGATGGTGCTCGCGGGCAGGGCGGGGGACACTGCGCTCGACGAGGACGAACGCCGTCTGGGCGGGATGCGGATCGCGACGAAATACCCGCGGGTCGCGGAGCGCCACTTCGAGGAGACCGGACGGCGGGCCGAGGTGATCGAGGTGAAGGGCTCCGTCGAGCTCGCGCCGCTCTCCGGCCTCGCCGACGGAATCGTCGACCTCGTGGCCACGGGACGCACCCTGGCCGAGAACGGCCTCGAGGTGCGCGAGGAGATCATCACCTCGAGCGCGCGCCTGATCGCCAACCGTGTCTCCCACAAGCTGCGCGCGGCGGAGGTCGACGACCTGGTTGAGCGCCTCCGACCGGAGGGAGTGCGATGAGGCTCGAGAGCTTCGACTGGGATGGCACCGACCCGTCCAGCCTGGCGAGCGAGATCCGTGCTCTGCAGCCGCCGCTCGGGGAGGTGAGCGAGACCGTCACCGAGATCATCGGCGCGGTCCGCGAGGGGGGCGACGACGCGGTCGCGGAGCTCGAGGAGCGCTTCGGAGCGGGCCCCGTCGATCCCCGGATGCTCTCGGTGCCGGACGCCGAGGTGCGTTCGGCACTCGAGCGCATCGACCCCGAGATGCGCGCGGCCCTCGACACCGCCGCCGCGAACATCCGAGCCGTCGCCGAGGCGCAGCTGAGTGAAGAGCAGCGCGTCGAGCTGGAGCAGGGCCACTCGATCGAGCTGCGCGAGGTCCCGGTGGGCTCCGCCGCCGTCTATGCGCCCGGTGGTGCCGCGTCCTACCCGTCCACGGTTCTGATGGGCTGCCTGCCGGCCAAGGTCGCCGGTGTTCGGCGAGTGGTCCTCGCGACCCCGCCCGCACAGGGCGAGCGGCCGGTCTCAGACCTGATCCTCGCGGCCGCGGCCATCGGTGGCGCGGACGAGGTCTATCCGCTGGGAGGCGCACAGGCCATCGCCGCTCTCGCCGTCGGCACGCAGATGATCAGGCCGGTGGACGTCATCGCCGGCCCGGGCAACCGCTACGTCCAGGAGGCGAAGCGCCAGCTGGTCGGCCAGGTCGGCATCGACGGGATCGCCGGCCCCTCCGAGTTGATGGTGATCGCCGGCGACACCGCGAAGGCCGAGTGGATAGCGCTCGACCTCTGCGCGCAGGCGGAGCACGGATCCGACGGGCTGGTGATCGCGGCGGCTGTCGAGACGGTGATCCTGGACGCGATCGAGGAGTCGGTACAGCGCGTCGCCGCGAAGCATCAGATCGCCGCCGACGCGGCGCTCGCTCTCGTCGCGGTGCCCGACACGGTCGCCGCGGTCCAGCTCGCCAACGCCATCGCGCCCGAGCACCTGGAGCTGATCACCGAGGACGCCTCGCTCCTCGCCAACGCCGCGACAACTGCGGGCTGCGTCTTCATCGGAGAGGACGGCGCAACCGCGTTCGGCGACTACGCCGCCGGTTCGAATCACATCCTGCCCACGGGCGGGGCCGGTCGTTTCCAGGGACCGCTCGGACCCGGCACCTTCCGGCGTCGCATCTCGACCGTCGAGATCACACACGGCGCCGCGCGGGAGCTCGCTCCCTCGGTCGCTACATTGGCCCGCGCCGAGGGCTTCCCGCTTCACGCGGAGTCCGCCGAGGCGAGGATTGAGGACTAGACGATGGCGCGCACCGCAGAGATCAACCGCGAAACCAAGGAGACCAAGGTCAGGCTACGTCTCGACCTCGACGGCGGCGAGGCCAACGTCTCCACCGGCGTCGGCTTCCTGGATCACATGCTCGAGCTGCTGGCCCGTCACGGGCGCCTGGGACTCGATCTCCAGGCGAGCGGCGACCTGCAGACGGGCGCCCATCACACCACCGAGGACGTCGGCATCTGCCTCGGGCAGGCCGTCGACGAGGCGCTCGGCGATCGCGCCGGGATCCGCCGCTACGGCTCGGCCCTGGTCCCGATGGACGAGGCCCTCGGCGAGTGCGCCATCGACATCTCCGGCAGGCCCTACTGCGCGTTCGACGCCGACCTGCCGGACGTCAGCATCGCGGGCTTCGACTCGGAGCTCGCCGAGGAGTTCTTTCGCGCGGTTTCCAACAACGCGAAGATCACGCTCCATATCTGGGTCCGCTCCGGCTCCAACGCACACCACATGGTTGAGGCGTCCTTCAAGGCCTTTGCCCGGGCGCTCCGCCAGGCGGTCTCGATCGACCCGGACGAGACCGGCGTGCCCTCCACCAAGGGCACCCTCACCGAATGACGCGGATCGCCATTCTCGACTACGGGATGGGCAATCTCCGTTCCGTGGAGAAGGCCCTGGAGCGGGTCGGGGCGGAGGCCGAGATCACCTCCGACCGCGCCCGGGCGGAGGCGGCGGATGGCGTGATCCTGCCTGGGGTCGGCGCCTTCCCGCGTGCCATGGAGCGGGTCCGCGAGCTCGGGCTCGATGAGCTCGTCACGGCCAGGATCGAGGCGGATACTCCCGTCCTCGGCATCTGCCTGGGAATGCAGCTGCTCTTCGAGTCCTCGGTGGAGAACGAGGGAGGAAGCGGCCTCGCCCTGCTCGGCGGCGTCGTCGCCCCGCTGGAGGCCAACGGGTACAAGGTTCCGCACATCGGCTGGTCTCCGGTGCGCTGGGAGCACGAGTCACGCCTCGCCGGGAGGCTGGGGGAGGAAACGCCCTTCTACTTCGTCCATTCCTTCGCACCGCGGCCGGCGACGGAGGGCGACGTCCTCGGCACGGCCGCCTACGGCGAGCGCTTTGCCTGCGCAGTGGAGCGACCCCCGCTCTACGGCGTGCAGTTCCACCCGGAGAAGTCGAGCTCGGCTGGGCTGCGCCTGCTGGACAACTTCGTCCGCATCTGCAGTTGATCCTCTTTCCGGCGATCGACATCCGCGGCGGCAAGGCCGTCCGGCTGATCCAGGGCGACTACGAGCAGGAGACGGCCTACGACGACGACCCGGTGGTCGCGGCCAGGCGCTGGGTGAATGGTGGGGCGACGTGGCTGCACGTCGTCGACCTCGATGGCGCCCGCGCCGGCGAGCCCGTGAACCTCGAGCATGTCCGCCGGATCATCGCCACCGTCAACGTCCCGGTGCAGGTCGGCGGCGGGCTGCGCGACTCCAAGAAGGTGGAGGAGGCCTTCTCCTCCGGCGCCGAGCGGGTCGTGCTGGGCACAGCGGCGGTCCGCGATCCCGAGATGGCGGAGGCGATCGCGGCGGTCCACGGAGACCGGGTCGTGGCCTCCGTAGATTCCCGCTCCGGAAAGGTCGCCGCGGAGGGCTGGAGCGAGTTGTCGGAGCTGGAAACGACGGACGTAATCGAGGAGCTAGCCGAGCGAGGGGTGAGGCGCTTCGTCTACACCCCGGTTGAGGTCGACGGCCTGATGGAGGGGCCCGATCTCGGTTCCCTCCGAGAGGTCGCCCGGGCAACCGAGGGCGAGGTGATCTATTCGGGCGGCATCGGTTCGCTCGACGATTTGCGCGCGGTTGCCGGCCTCGAGCTCGACAACGTCGAGGGCGTGATCGTTGGCAGGGCGCTCTACGAGCAGCGCTTCACCGTCCCCGAGGCGCGGGCGGCGCTCGGTCCATAGGCTCCGCCCCATGAGGAGACTCTTCGGGCCGTTCTTCGTCTTCGCGGGGCTCATGCACTTCGTCAAGACCCGCGCCTACGAGCGCATCATGCCTCCCTATATCCCGCGTCACCGCGAGCTGGTCTACATGAGCGGCATCGCCGAGTTCGCGGGTGGGCTGGCCACGATGCACCCGAGCACGCGCCGGGCGGGGAGTGCTTGGAGCATCGCCACGTTGATCGCCGTCTTCCCCGCCAACTGCCATATGGCGATCGAGTGGGAGAGGTACGAGAAGGCGGTTCCAGGGGGCCGGGCCGCGCTCTACGCCCGCCTGCCGGTGCAGCTGCTCTTCATCGCTTGGGCCTACGCCGCCGGCGACTGGGACTGGGACTGAACGAAAGCCGGTGGCGCGTCAGTCGGCAAATGCCGACTAGGTCGCCAGTCACGGAGCCCTAGCCTTTACGGGAATGGTTCTCAAGAGGATCATCCCCTGCCTGGACGTGGACAACGGCCGGGTGGTCAAGGGCACCAACTTCGTCGACATCCGCGACGCGGGCGACCCGGTGGAGCTCGCCGAGCGCTACGACGCCGAGGGCGCGGACGAGCTGGTCTTCCTCGACATCACCGCCTCTCATGAGAGCCGCGACACGATCGTCGAACTCGCCCGCCGCACCGCCGACAATGTCTTCATCCCGTTCACCATCGGCGGCGGGATCCGCTCGGTCGAGGACGCCCAGGCGGTGCTCGACGCCGGAGCCGACAAGGTCTCCGTGAACTCCGCGGCGCTGGAGCGCCCCGAGCTGGTCTCCGAGCTCGCCGGGGTCTTCGGGTCCCAGTGCGTGGTGATCGCGATCGACGCGAAGCGGCGCGGCGCCGGCGACACCTCGGACACTTGCCAGGCGCCCCCGGGGCAGTTCGGCGACGCCGAGTGGGACGTCTACACACACGGCGGCCGCACCAGGGTCGAGGGTCGCGAAGCGGTTGCCTGGGCGGGTGAGGCGACCGAGCTGGGAGCGGGGGAGGTGCTGCTGACCAGCATGGACCGCGACGGGACGACCGACGGCTACGACCTCGAGCTGACCCGGTACGTCGCTGAAGCGGTGAGCGTCCCCGTGATCGCGTCAGGGGGCGCCGGGGAACTCGACCACCTGGTCGAGGCGGTCGAGGCGGGGCACGCCGACGCGGTCCTCTGCGCCTCGATCTTCCACTACGGCCAGCACACGATCGCCGAGGCCAAGCAGCGGATGGGGAGCGCCGGGATCCCGGTCCGCTCCTCGTAGCGACCCTACTTCTTCTTCTTCTTCTTCTTCTTTGCCTGCGCCTTCTTCTGGGGCGGCGGCTGGAGGTGCTTCTGGACGATCCCATCCTTCGCCGGGCCGGACGACGGCCGCAGCGCGTAGAGCGTCTTGTAGCCCGTCAGGAACAGCTCCTTGCCATTGGAGATCACCGGGTTGTAGGCGCCATCGGAGTACTGGAAGACCTTGTGCCCATTGCGGACGTCGAAGCCGTACGTGGAGGTCGTCTTCAAGTCGGCGACATAGGCCGTGTCGCCGACCAGGCTTGCCGCGCCGGAGATGGCGCCGAGGTTCGGAACGCTCCAGCGCTCGTCCCCAGTGCGGGCGTCGAGCGCGTAGAAGGTCCCGTCGTAGGAGCCGAAGTAGATGCTCGGCTCGGTGTCCGGCGTCCGCGCCGCGATGGCCGCCGCGTAGACGTAGTTGCCGGTCGAGTGGCTCCAGGCGAGATCGCCGGTCTGCTGGTCGAAGCTGTACATGCGCCCGTCGGCGTTACCCGCGTACACCCGCCCGAACGCCACCGTTGCCGCAGCGTAGAAGCGTCCCGAGCGCCCGAAGCCGGATCCCTGAGATCCCGTCTGCCACTTGATCGAGCCGTCATTGACTCGGATTGCATTCATCTCACCGCTGTAGTCGCCGACGTAGACGATCCCGTTCTCGTAGGCCGGGGCCGCCTTCACCGCTCCGTTCACGTGGCGCTCCCAGATCGTCTTCCCGCTCGCCTTGTCGAGCGCGTAGACCGTGTTGCACTCGCAGCCGACGATCAACTTGTTGCCGACGACCAGGGGGGAGGACTCGGATCTGCCGGGCAGCGGGTGCTTCCAGAGGACCTGCCCGTTCGAGGTCGCAAGGGCGACGACCTGACCGGGCTCCAGATTGGAGACGTACAGGATGCGGTCGCTGTACGTCGGTGAAGAGGCGTTCAGGTGCGCGATCTGCTGTTTCCAGCGCGCCTTGCCGGTACTCGCCTTGACCCCGAACGCCATGCCGTTGTTGTTGACCCCGAAGAGCTGGTTGCCGGCGAGGACGGGCGAGTACTCGAGCAAGCGGTTCCCCTTGAAGCGCCAGCGGATCGAGAAGGGAGGCTTGACGTCCGGGGCGTCGAGATAGCGGGTGTGCTGCGCGTTGAGCCCGTAGACCGGCCAGTCCGTGAGCCCGCTGACGGGCTCCGGCGTCGTCGCGGTGATCGTGCAGGGGGCCGGACAGGACTTGTCGCCCGGCCGCTTCAGGGTCAGGTAGGCGACCAGCCCGATGACGACGGCCGCCAGGCCGGCGGCTGTGCCGATCGTCATCCAGCGGTGGTTGCTCCAGAGGTTCTTCCCCAGCTCTCGGATGTTCTTCCAGAGGTCCTTGATCGCGGAGCATGGTAGGAAAGCCACTAATGCCCGGTTCAAGCGACATCGACCCCGCCCGGCTGAGCGACCGCCTCGATTCGCTGGCGGCGACCGACGAGCTGCGCCAGATCGCGGAGCGGGCGCCGGCGTATCTGGTCGGCGGCGTGGTGCGCGACCTGCTGCTCGGGCACCAGGTGGCCGACCTCGACGTCGCTGTCGAGAGCGACGTCGAGGCTCTCACCGACCTCCCAGGCTTCAACCTGGAGCGGGAGGGGCTCTTCCTCACCGCGCGGCTAGAGCTGGGCGACGTGAAGGTCGACGTCGCGCAGGCCCGGGCGGAGAGCTACCCGGCGCCGGGGGCGCTTCCCGAAGTCCGGCCCGCCTCGATCAGCGAGGACCTCGCGCGCCGGGACTTCACGCTCAACGCGATGGCGTTCCCACTGAGCGGGGACCGGGAGCTGCTGGATCCACACGGCGGGCTCGAGGACCTCCGGGCGGGGCTTCTTCGAGTCCTCCACGAGCGCTCCTTCATGGATGACCCGACCCGCGCCCTGCGGGCAGCACGGTATGCGGCGCGCTTCGGCTTCGAGCTGGAGCCCGAGACCGGGCGGCTGCTCCGCAACGCCGACCTCTCGACCGTCTCGGAGGACCGGGTTGACAACGAGCTCCGTCGGATCGCCGCCGAGGACGAGCCGGCGGCGGCTCTGCGCTTGCTCGCCGAGTGGGGCGTAATGCCGAGCCTCGACCCCGCCGCACCGGATCGGGTGATGGACGTCACGAGGCTCGTTTCGGCCGAGCCGTGGTCGGGGTGGGTCAACCGCGAGCTCGCCGTGATGCTGGCGATCGTCCGCCCCCTGCCCCAGATCAGGGAGCTGGCGGCCGCCACCCCGGAGCGACCGTCCGAAGCCGCGCGGCTGGCGGAGCCGTGGGATCCTGCGCAACTCCTCGTCGCTCGCGCGCTCGGGGCGGAGTGGCTCGACCGCTACGCGGGCGAATGGCGGCATGTCGGTCTCGAGATCACCGGGGAGGATCTGCTCGCTGAGGGGGTCCCCGAGGGCCCGGCCATCGGTCGGGGGCTGGAGGCCGCCCTCTCCGGCAAGCTCGACGGCGAGCTGTCCGGCCGCGACGAGGAGCTCCGCATCGCTCTCGCCGCCGCCCGAGGCGAGATCCCGGAGGACTAGGGGTGGCGCTGGATGCCGGCCTCCGCATAGGATCGACTCTCAAATCAAAGAGGGGAGGCCTCGATGTATGCGCGAGTAGTCCGGTTCACCGACGTTTCGCCCGACCGGATCAGCGAGATCGCCGACCGGATCGAGCAGGAGGACGGACCGCCGGAGGGGGTGCCCTCAACCGGCTTCCAGCTGCTGGTCGATCAGTCCCAGGGGACGGCGCTCTTCGTCGGGTTCTTCGCGACCGAGGAGGACATGGAGAAGGGCGCCGAGGTGCTGGGGGCCATGGACCCCAGCGACACTCCGGGCACCCGTGTGTCCGTGGACCAATGCGAGGTCAAGCTCGAGAAGCAGGACTGACCGGCCGGGATCGGACACCGGGCAGTATCTAGCCTGCCCGGGGTGGAGTGGCGCGAACGAGATGGTGTGCGTTGGCTCGAGGCCGATCTGCCCGGCGCGAGGGCGGCGTTCTCGACGCGCGTCGGTGGAGTGAGCGAGGGGCCCTACGAGGCGCTCAACATCGGGATCCTGACCGGCGATGAGCCCGGCCGGGTGAAGGAGAACCGCCGCAGGCTCGCCGAATCGGTCGGGCGCGACCCCGACGGCGTCGTGATGGCCCGTCAGGCTCATGGGACCGGGCTGCGCCGCCACGAGAGCCCACAGGAGCCGAGGGTCTTCGCCGATGCGGTCAAGAGCCCGGAGGAGTTCGACGCGCAGGCGACCTCCAACCCCGGCCTCACTCCGCTGGTGATCGTGGCCGACTGCCTGCCGGTGGCGATGGCCGGCCCGGGCGGGGTCGTGATGGCGCATTGCGGTTGGCGCGGCCTGGCGGGCGGGATCGTCGCCAAGGCGGCCGGCGAGGTCGAGGCGAAAGCCGCCGCGGTCGGGCCGGGGATCGGTCGCTGCTGCTACGAGGTGGGGGAGGAGGTGCTGGCTGCGTTCGAGGACCTGGAGGGGGTTGCGGAGGGCCGAATGCTGGACCTGACCGCCGTGGCGACCGCGCAGCTCGAGCGCGCCGGGGTTGCAGCGGTCGAGTCCTCGGGGCTCTGCACCAGCTGCAACGCCGAGCTCTTCTACTCGCACCGCCGCGACGGCGAGCGGACGGGGCGGCAGGCCGGACTGGCCTGGCTGAGATGAGAGGGCGCAGCGTTCATGCGAGGGCGCGCGACAGCGCAACCCGTGGTGTGTCGGAGCAGCGACCCGATTAATCATGGTCGAACCGGTCACCAACCTCGATCCGGCGCACATCCGCTCCAACCTGGACGACATCCGCGAGCAGGCGGGCCCGGAGGTCGAGATCCTCGCCGCAACCAAGTACGTGCGCACCGAGGACATGGGCGCCCTCGCCGAGGCGGGCATCGAGCTGGTCGGCGAGAACCGCCTCCAGGACCTCGAGACGAAGCAGGAGCAATGGCGAGACAGCTTCACCTGGGACTTCATCGGCAATCTGCAGAGCAGGAAGCTGAAGCGGATCCTGCCGCTGGTCCGCCTGATTCATTCGGTGGAATCGGACTCCGTGCTCGATCAACTCGGAAAGCATGCGGCGAGCGGCACCGAGGTCCTGGTGGAGGTGAATCTCTCGGGAGAGGAGGGAAAGGGCGGCATCGATCCCGCCGAGCTCGACGCGTTCATCGAGCGCTGCCCGGTCCGGGTGTCGGGCCTGATGACGATGCCTCCCTTCACCGAGGATCCCGAGACGTCGCGGCCGTATTTCGCCCGCCTGGCGGAGTTGGCGCGAGTGCGCGGCCTCGAGCGGCTCTCGATGGGAACGAGCCAGGACTGGCGCGTCGCGGTGGAGGAGGGGGCGACGATCATCCGCCTGGGCTCGGTGCTCTGGGCATAAACCGCGCCCAGCGGCTTGTCAGGCTTCATAATCGGGAAACATCAGACGGCAGGAATAACCTCCGTCAAGCCGAATCTGAGCCCAGATGGCGATCAGAGACACATGGAGACGCGCGCTCGAGTATTTCGGCCTGGTCGAGGGTGACTACGTCGAGGAGGGGGAGTACTACGACGAGGGCGACACCGGGACCGAGAGGGCCCTGGACGACACCGCCGTGGCGCCGCGCGAGCCGGTCAGCTCCTCGCGCCGCCGCGGACGGGAGGACGACATCGACGACATCTTCGGTGACGAGGAGCCCGCGCCCCGCAGAAGCCGCGTACGGGCGGTGGACGACACCGCCGAGGAGCCCCGGCCGAGCCGCAGGGGCCGTCGCCGTGCACCCGCCGGAAATGGGGGCGGCGTCGCCTCGATGCACGTCGTCACACCCAAAAGCTTCAATGACGCACAGCAGGTCGCCGACGAGTTCAAGCGCTCGAAGCCGGTGATCATCAACCTGCAGTCGACCGACCGCGAGCTCTCGAAGCGGCTGATCGACTTCTCCTCGGGAATGACCTACGCGCTCGGCGGCGGCATGCAGCGCATCGCGCAGGGCATCTTCCTGCTCACGCCGGAGAACGTAGAGGTCTCCGCCGAGGAGAAGGCCCGCCTGCTCGAGGGCGGTTTCTTCAACCAGTCCTAGCCGCTGCTGTGAGAGATTGGACGGGTGCTCCGTGCTCGCCTTCTGCTCTGCCCGCAATTCACCGAGGTGGAGTGGACGATCGCACCGCGGCTCTCCGAATGGGCGGAGGTCGCGACCTTCGACGCGCCGGGAGTGGGCGATGAGCCGATTCCGTCCGGGGACCGGAGACGCATCGACAGGAAACTGGTCGTCGACCGGGCACTGAGGGAAGTCGAAACCCGCGGCTGGGATTCCTACTTCGTCGTTGGAGATGCCTGGGGAACCGCGACCGCAGCGAGGGTCGCTGCCAGCAGGCCAGGGTCGGTAATGGGACTTGCGCTCGGCCACGCATCACTCGACTATGAGATGGAGGGGGATCGACCTGCCATCAACGGCAAGCTGGTCGCGGCCATGACACAGCTCCTGCGCTCCGACTACGACTCGTTCGTGCGTTACGGGCTCACGCAGTTCACGCAGGGCGGGTTCGATGAGGAGACATCGAGTCGGATCGTGGACCGCTTTCCACCGATGGACATCGCCGCGGAGGTCTGGGAGATGCACGTCAGACGTACCAAGCCGATCGCCAATTTGCTCGCGCGATTGAACAAGCCTCTCCTGCTCGCAAGACACGACGGATGCCTGGTGTTCACCGCGGAGGGCTACGAGGACGCCGTTGCCGCCTTTCCCCAAGCACACCGCGCCAGCGTTCAGAAGGCGTCCTCCGCCAGCGACGAGTTCGCGGCCGCCCTGCGCGAATTCTGCGACCACGTACTCAGCGACGAACAGGGCTCCAAATAGAGTTCGGAACATGAAGCTCGGCTTCGTGGGTGCAGGAAACATGGCCGGCGGGCTCGCTCGCGGCTGGGCCGCGGCGCAGGGCGAGCCGGGTGCGCCCGAATCGATGGCGTTCGCCGACGCCGATCCCGCCAAGGCCAGGCAGCTCGCCGAGGAGGTCGGGGGTGAGGCGATCGAGGGGAACCTCGCCGTCGCCGACAACTCGGATCTCGTCATCCTCGCCGTCAAGCCCAGCGTCCTCGACGAGGTGGCGCCCGACCTGGTCCAGGCCGGCACGCCGGTGCTGTCGATCCTGGCGGGAACCTCGCTCAAGACCCTGCATGAGGCGATTCCAGGGATCGACCTGATCCGCGTCATGCCGAACCTGGGGGCCCAGCTGCGCCAGGCGGTCCTCTGCGTCGCCTTCCCGGAGGGAACGGACGATGCGCGGCGGCGCCGGATCACGCAGCTGCTCGGGCTGGTCGGCGAGGTGATCGAGCTCGGTGAGAGCCTGATCGACGCGGCGACGGCGATCATGGGCTGCTCGCCGGGCTATCTCGCGTTGATGGCGGAGGTCCTGGTGGAGGCGGGGGTGAGGGAGGGGCTCACGGAGGATCAGACGAGGCGCATGGTCTCGAAGGCGATGAGCGCGACCGGCGGGCTGCTCGAGCTGCACGAGCCCGGGGCGCTGAAGCGCGCCGTCGCATCTCCGGGCGGGATGACCGAGGCGGGCCTGAACGCGCTCGAGGAGCGCAAGATCCACGAGATCCTGCTGGCGGCGGTCGATGCCTCCCTGGAGAAGGTCCGCAAGTGAGCATCCTGCTCGGGCTAACGCGCGACGACGTCGCCGACTACGTCAGCGCGATCTTCCTCGTCTACTTCATCCTGATCTTCATCCGGATCCTGCTCTCCTGGATCCCGCGGATCCCCTACTACCCGTGGCTGCGCGCGACGGTCGACTTCATCCACCAGGTGGTGGACCCGTACCTGAACATCTTCAGGCGCGTGATCCCGCCGCTGGGCGGCGGCGGGTTCGCGATCGACATCAGCCCGATCCTGGCGATCATCGTCCTCAGCATCGTCTGGCGCGTGGTCGTATCGCTGATCGCCGGTTGAGGAGCCGCGCCCTCGCACTGCTCGTCCCAGGGCTGGCGGCGTGCGGCGTTGTCGTCGCCCTCGATCAGGGGACCAAGGCCCTCGCCAGCTCGCTGGTGGACCGCGGCGACCGGGTCGAGGTGCTGCCGTTCCTGGCCTTCGAGAACGTGCGCAATGAGGGCGTCGCCTTCGGCCTCGGGGGCAATATCTCCGCTGCGCTGATCGGCGGGACGATCGTGCTGCTCGTCGGACTCCTCGTCTTCCTGGCGGCCAGGGCCGGCAGCGGCTGGCGGGTCTGGCTACCCGCGGCCCTGCTGCTGGGCGGCGCGCTCGGCAATCTCGCGGACCGGGTCCGTGACGGCGCCGTGACCGACTTCATCGACCTGCCGCTCTGGCCGACCTTCAACCTCGCGGACGTCGCGATCACGGTCGGGGTGCTGCTCCTGCTTCTCGACGTCGAGCGCTCTTCGGGGAAGGAACCGTGAGGCCCGAGGCCGAGCGGCTGATCGTCCACCTGGACGAGGACCTCGCGGTGATCGAGAAGCCGGCCGGGCTGGTGGTGCATACCGCCCCCTCGCACACCGGCGAGACGCTCGTCGACCTGCTGGAGGGGATCGGCGGCGGGGGAGAGGGAGGCAGGCCGGGAATCGTTCACCGCCTCGACAAGGACACCTCGGGCCTGATGATCGTGGCGCGCAACGAGCGGGCCCACAAGGCGCTCTCGGCCGCCGTCAAGCGCCGCGAGGTGGTGCGGGAGTACACCGCGCTGGTGGAGGGTCACCTGGGCAGCCGCACGGGCACGATCGACGCGCCGCTTGGCCGGCACCGCCGCCGCCGCACGCAGATGGCGGTCCGCGGGGCCGGCTCCCGCAAAGCCCGCACCCACTTCGAGGTGATCGATGCGCTGCCGGCCGACACACTCGTCAAGGCCCGCCTGGAGACCGGCCGAACCCACCAGATCCGGGTGCATTTCGCGGCGATCGACCACCCCGTGGCCGGCGACCCCGAGTACGGCACACGGGGGCGGCATGGCCTCGAGCGGCAGTTCCTGCATGCGTGGCGGTTGGAGTTCAGGCACCCCGTCACCCAGGAGAAGCTCGAATTCACGTCGGATCTGCCGGATGACCTGAAAGCAGCGTTGGAGCGGGCCAGAGCGGGCGCCGACTGACCAAACCCCCGCGGCATCGTGATCACCACCGCCTACCTCGACGAGGGAACGCACAGCCTTCGATCGTGCCGTTTACCGTGCACTCATGAGTGCGAAGACGTTGATCACGACCCCATTCGGATTTGACTCGACCGCCGCCGAGGTCGTGGCGGGAATCGACCTGAGCGGCAGGAAGGCCATCGTGACCGGCGCCTCGTCGGGCATCGGGGTTGAAACGACGCGTGCGCTGGCGAGCGCGGGCGCGGACGTCACGCTCGCCGTCCGCGACACCGACGCTGGCGAGCGGACGGCCACCGACATCATTGCGACCACTGGCAATGACGCAGTTCGGGTCGACCGGCTCGACCTCGCCGACCAAGCCTCCGTCTCAGCGTTCGTCGCCGACTGGGGCACGCCGCTGCACCTGCTCATCAACAACGCCGGGGTGATGGCAATCCCAGAGCTCGAGCGGACGCCGGAAGGCTGGGAGATGCAGTTCGCGACCAACCACCTCGGCCACTTCGCGCTCGCGCTCGGCCTCCACGATGCGCTCGCCGATGATGGCGACGCCAGGATCGTCTCGCTCAGCTCAGAGGCACACCTACGCTCGCCCCTTGTCCTCGACGATCTGAACTTCAGATTTCGCCCATACGACACCTGGCTCGCCTATGGGCAGTCGAAGACCGCCAACGCTCTGTTCGCCGTGGAAGCGACGCGCCGCTGGAGTGGCGACCGGATCACCGCCAACGCGGTTCATCCGGGCGCAGTAGAAAGCAACCTCGCCCGCCATATGGACCCGGCCGTTCTGCAGAGCCTGACCGACTCGGGCAGGTACGAAATCAAGACCCCCGAGCAAGGCGCCGCGACCAGCGTCCTCGTCGCGACCTCACCACAGCTCGAGGGCATCGGCGGCCATTACTTCGCGGACTGCAACGAGCCACCGCTCGTCGACTCGAGCGAGGCGTCGCCGCCCCGCGGCTTCGCCGTCGCGCCCTACGCCCTCGATCCGGACAACGCCGAGCGCCTCTGGGATGTCTCGCTGCGAATGCTGGGAGACGCAGTAGTGGACCGGGCCGGGGACCGCTAAGGGGTTACAGCTGAGCGAGCGGGCCGGCATCGAGCTTACGGAGTTCCTCTAACCCGCGGCCCGGTCGGCCGCGATCGCCTCGTCCAGCGCCCGCTGCCGTTCCACGTATCCCAGCTCCTGGGGAGGGCGATCTCGGCCCTTGCGCCAGCGCCCCGGGGACTCCTTCTCGAGCACCAGGGTGGCGAAGTCGGTCTCCAGGTCCAGCGCCGGATAGCGACCGAGCTCGCCCTCGAAGCGCTGGTAGAAACCGACATCGATCGGGATCACGCGCCGCTTCAGCTCGACGATCCGGAAACCCAGCTCGTTGACGGTCTGGACGTAGCCGCCGATCGTCATTCGGTTCACCCACGCGAAGGGGACGTTGCCGCGGCCGTGCTCCCGCTTGTAATAGGCCCTGCAGACCGCGTCGTCGAAGAGCAGATGAGGCCAGGGAAAGGGCACCTCGTTGTAGCGGTGAGACGCAGAGGGCCCGCGGTACAGGTTGAAGTAGAGCCAGGCGCGGCCTCCGGGCATGAGCACCCGATGGATCGCCTCGAGCATCTCGATCGGGCGCGAGACGTGCTCCAAGACCGCGCCCGAGATGACGCAGTCGACGCTCTCTTGCTCGACCACGTCTTCCGCCGACAGGTCGGCCTCGATCAGCTTGACCCGCGGGTCGGTGTGCTCGGACCAGGTTTCGTAGCGCCTCGGGTCCACTCCGATCGCCTGCCGAGCGCCGCCAAGCTCCGGCAGCAGGGCCGGCAGCCAGCCGTGCCCGCAACCGAGGTCGAGGACGACCCTGTCGTCGAAGTCCGTGTCCAGTTCCCGCTGGATTCTCTGGATGCGCGCCTCGGCCTTCTCTCTCTGGGTCTTCTGGTCGCGGTTGATCGGCTTCTCGCGCAGCGGCCGGCTCCGGTACTCGGCCACCAGCTGCTCGAAGAGCTCCAGATCGAAGCGTCCGCGGTCAGTCGCCGCGGACGCGGGTGGCTGCTTGCTCTCCGTTCCCTGGTCGGCGTGCATCGCGAGCGAGAAAGGGTAAAGGCGACCGTCCACCTGGCCTTTTCCGCTCAGCACCTACAATGCCGCGGACTTTGCACCCAACCCCCGCTGAGAGGCACGGGACGCTGCCCAGGCAGGCCTGGGTTCCCGCAGCCGCAACGGGGCAGGCGAACACCACAAGCGATTGGAAGGTCAAATGCCGGAAGTAGGCATCAAGGAGCTGCTGGAGGCCGGAGTTCATTTCGGCCACCAGACGCGGCGCTGGAACCCGCGCATGCGCCGCTTCATCTTTGGAGAGCGGGAAGGGATTCACATCATCGACCTCCTCCAGACGGAGGAGCTGCTGAAGAAGGCGACGGATTTCGTCACCGAGGTCGCGGCGAAGGGCGGAGTGATCCTCTTCGTCGGCACCAAGAAGCAGGCCCGTGATTCGATCCAGGAATGGGCCGAGCGCTGCGAGATGCCGTACGTGAACCGGCGCTGGCTAGGTGGACTGCTGACCAACTTCAACACGATCCGCAAGCGGATCCAGCGCCTGCACGAGCTGCGCGAGCTGAAGGAGGCCGGTCGACTCGACCTGCTGCCCACCAAGGAGCGCATGTCGATGGAAGCCGAGTTGCGCAAGCTCGAATACAACCTCGGGGGCGTCGCCGACATGCAGCGTCTGCCGGACGCGGTGGTCGTCATCGACCTGAAGACCGAGGAGATCGCGCTGCGTGAGGCCGAGCGCCTCGACCTTCCGATCGTCGGCTTGGTCGACACCAACTGCGATCCCACCCCGGTCAGCTACGTGATCCCCGGCAACGACGACGCGATCCGTTCCTGCGAGCTGATCATCGGCACGCTCGGCCAGGCGATCGAGGGCGCGGCCGCCAAGTGGCGCGAGCAGGAGGCTCGTCGCCGCGCCGAGGAGGAGGAGCGCAAACGGCGCGAGGAGGAAGAGCGCAAGCGGCGCGAGGCCGAGGAGAAGGCCAAGCAGGAGGCCGAAGAGAAGGCGAAGGCCGAAGCGGAGGCCAAGGCCAAGGCTGAGGCGGACGCCAAGGCCCAGGCCGCGGCGAAGCAGACCGAGGCCACTCGCGAGGCCGCGGCCGAGGTGCCGCAGCCTCAAGCCGAGTCCGCAACGCCGCCCCATGATCGAGGAGGCGACCAGGCGGAGGCCAACCGCGAGGCGGGTGAGGAGATCCCCCAGCCGCCGCCGGCGGAGGAGGAAGCCCAGCCCGAGCCGGCGAAGAGCGGAGGTGATTCGTAGTTGGCCCCGCATAAGCCGTCGGCGGCCGAGGTGAAGGCGCTGCGCGACAAGACCGGCGCCCCGATGATGGATGTGCGGAACGCACTGCAAGAGGCGGAGGGTGACGAGCGGAAGGCGATCGAGGTTCTCCGCAAGAAGGGCGCAGCGTCAGCCCAGAAGCGCAGCGGTCGCGGCACGGAGGAGGGCGTGATCGCTTCGTATGTCCACGCCGATGGTCGTAAGGGTGCCCTGGTCGAAGTCCAGTCGGAGACCGATTTCGTGGCCCGCAACGAGGATTTCACGGAGTTCGCCCGCCAGGTGGCGATCCACGTCACGGCGATGAACCCACAGCACGTCTCCTTCGAGGACATCCCCGAGGAGGACGTCGCCAGCGAGCGGCGGATCCTCGAGGAGCGCGCGAAGGAGGACGGCAAGCCCGAGAACGTGGTCGAGAAGATCGTCGAGGGCCAGATTCGCAAGTGGGCATCCGAGATCGTCCTGCTCGACCAGAAGCACTTCAACGAGGAGCGCTACGAGGGCAAGACGATTGAGGACCTTCGCACTGAGCTTGCGGCGAAGACCGGAGAGAACGTTCGCATCGCCCGCTTCGCGCGCTTCGAGGTGGGGCAGGAGTAGACGAAACCTTGGCCTCGGCCAGCTTCAACCGAATCCTGCTGAAGCTCTCGGGCGAAGCGTTGATGGGCGACCTCGCGTATGGCACCGATCCGGAGCAGATCGAGCGGATCGCGAAGCAGGTCCACGAGGTCCGCGCGCGGGATGTCGAGGTGGCGATCGTCGTCGGCGCCGGGAACATCTACCGGGGCCTGGAGGGGGCGGCAGAGGGCATGGACCGCGCCACCGCCGACTACATGGGCATGCTCGCCACGGTGCTCAACGCCCTCACCCTTCAGGACGCGCTCGAGAAGGTCGGGGTCGACACCCGCGTGCTCTCGGCGATGGCCGTCACCGAGGTCGCCGAGCCCTACATCCGTCGCCGCGCAATCCGCCACCTGGAGAAGGGCCGCGCCGTGATCTTCGCAGCCGGCACCGGCAACCCGTTCTTCACCACCGACACGGCCGCCGCCCTGCGGGCGCTCGAGATCCACGCAGAGGCGATCCTGATGGCGAAGAACGGGGTGGAGGGCGTCTACACCGCCGATCCCTCGATCGACCCGGACGCCGAGTTCCTCCCCGAGATCAGCCACCGCGAGGCGATCGAGCGGGGCCTGCGGGTGATGGACTCGACCGCGCTGTCGCTCTGCATGGACAACGACCTGCCGATCTACGTCTTCAACATGGCCGACGAGCGCAACATAGATAGGATCGTCAGCGGAGAGAGGGTCGGCACCTTGGTGTCCTCGAAGCCCGCTACCGAGCCGGCTACACGGGTGAGCACATGAGCATCGAGATGATCGATGAGCTCCTGGCGGACGCCCAGGAGCGGATGAACAAGTCGGTGGACTCCACCCGCAACGAGCTCGCCACGGTGCGCACGGGTCGTGCCTCGCCGCACCTCCTCGATCGTCTCCAGGTCGACTACTACGGCGCCCAGACCCCGCTTCAGCAGCTCGCCCAGGTCGCTGCCACGGACGCCCGGATGCTCACCGTGACGCCCTACGACAAGTCCTCGATCGGGACGATCGAGAAGGCCGTCATGGAGTCCGACCTGGGTTTGACGCCCTCCAACGACGGCAACGTGATCCGTCTCCAGATCCCGGAGCTCACCGAGGAACGGCGCAAGGAGCTGGTCAAGGTCGTCCACGGGGTCGCCGAGCAGGGCCGGGTCGCCGTGCGGAACATCCGCCGTGACGTGATGCAGGACATGCGCGAGCTGAAGAAGGAGGGCGAGGCGGGCTCGGACGAGGAGCACCACGGCGAGACCGAGCTCCAGAAGCAGACCGACACCGCGATCGGCGAGATTGACTCCCTCCTGAAGGGCAAGGAGGAAGAGATCCTGGAGGTCTAGGGCGGGCCTCCCGGTTCTCGCCGCCCAATGCCAGCCGAGTACGTCGCGATCATCACCGATGGGAATGGTCGCTGGGCGCAACAGCGAAACCTGCCGGTGATCGAGGGGCACCGGGCCGGGGCAGACGCGGTGAAGGAGCGGCTCCGCGACGCAGTGGAGTTCGGAATCAAGGAGCTCACCGTCTACTCCTTCTCGACCGAGAACTGGACCCGGCCCCCCGAGGAGGTCAGCGGACTGATGGCGATGTTCGCGGAGCGCATCGACAGGGAGACGCCCGAACTCGACGAAGAGGGTGTCCGCATGCGCTTCATCGGCCGCCGCGAGGGCATCAGCGAGGAGCTAACCGGCCGCATGGACTGGGCGGAGGAGCGGACCGCAACCAACGACCGGATCACGCTCTTCGTCGCCTTCAACTACGGCGGCCGGGCGGAGATCCTCGACGCCGCCGCAGCCTATGAGGGGGGCGGGGAGGAGCAGTTCGAGAGGCACCTCTACGCGCCCGAGATGCATGACCCCGACCTGCTGATCCGCACCAGCGGCGAGCAGCGGATTTCCAACTACCTGCTATGGCAGTGCGCCTACTCGGAGTTCGTCTTTCGAGAGGAGCTCTGGCCGGACTTCGGCCGGGAGGCCTTCGCAGCGTCACTGGCGGAGTACGAGGAGCGCCAGCGGCGCTTCGGGGCGCGGGACTGATGATCGAGGACCTCGACCCGCCCTCGTTCGAGTTCGGGCGGGAGCGCGAGAAACGGGAGAGGACGCGGGAGCCGAGCTTCCTCCCCGACCCGGACGACCTGCTCGACTTCGGCGAGCCGGAGGAGGAGATCGCTCAGGAGCGGCCGCCTCCGCCACGTTCACGCCTGCAGCGGCTCGTGCCCGAGATGTCCGAGACCACGGCACGAGTGGTCGTCGCGATCCCCTGGGTCGTCTTCGCTATCGCGATCGTCGGGATTGGCGGGGACGTCTTCGCAATCGCCCTGGTCGGGCTCGGGGTCCTCGGCCTGCGCGAGTTCTTCCGCATGGCGGCCCAGGTCCGGCCGATCGTGCTTCCCGGCTACGCCACGGTGGCGGCGATGGTGCTCGCCGCGCACTTCGGGGACTCGTTCCAGATCCTGCTGGTCTTCGCGGCGCTCTTCCCGGTTGCGTTCCTGTTCGCTGCCTTCCGGCGCTCTCACGAGTTGATCACCACGTCGATCGCGTTCACCGTGCTCGGGGTCGCCTGGATGGGACTCGGCTTCTCGCACGCCGTCCTGCTCCGTGATCTGCCGACGCACGGCGCCGCGCTCATGATCGACGTGCTCGTCGCCACCTTCCTCTGCGACACCGCCGCCTACGCGGCCGGCCGTCTCTTCGGCACGCGCAAGATCACGCCCCGGATCTCACCGAACAAGACGCTCGAGGGCCTGATCGGCGGGTTCATCGGCGGCACGCTCGGATTTTGGTTCGCCGGCCTGTACCAGGACTGGCTGCCGGGAATCGACGCGCTGATCATGGGAGCGTGCATCGCGCTGATCGCGCCGATCGGGGACCTGTTCGCCTCGATGCTGAAGCGCGATCTGGGCGTCAAGGACACAGGCCGGCTCTTCGGACCGCACGGCGGCCTCATCGACCGTCTCGACGCGGTCCTCTTCACCGTGGTCGCCGGCTACTACCTGTCCGTGGCCTTCGTCTACTGACGCCCGCGGCGCAGCTTCACCGTGGACACCGTTAGATCCGCCGGAGCGCCTGGGGCATCGAGCGGGCGCTCGGAGCCGAACTTGAAGCGCCGGCGGTCGAGCTCATCGCGGACGCTGTCCGAGATCAGTACCTCGCCGCCGTTGGCCGCGTCGCCGACGCGGGCGGCGATGTTGACGTCCACGCCGAGGAAGTCGCGCTTCACCTTGCGCGGGGTGCCTCGGTGGACCCCGGCCCGCTGCTCGGGCGTGTAGCCCTCCACCGTGATCTTCGAGATCGCGCTTTGTGATTCGAGCGCCGCCTTGACCGCCTGCTCGGCCTGGCTGAAGACCGCCATCGCGCCATCTCCGAGCCGTTTGACGACCGCGCCCTTGTTGGAGGAGATGGCCTTCTGCTCGGCGTCACCGACCTGGCGAAGCACCTCGAGGGCGGCCTCGTCGCCCGCGTCGAGCGCCCAGTTGGAGAAGCCGACGAGGTCGGTGAAGAGGATGGCGACGTCGGCATTACCCCGCCGCCGCCGCTGGGCCTCGGACAGCGCCTGCCACGCCTGCAGCGCCCCCTTGCCGATCTCGCGCACCGCGCTATCGCCTTGCGGCTGCACCTCGGCGACCAGGCGCTGCATCGGCTCTGGCATCTCAGAGGTCTCCGGCTCGGCGCCGGGGATCAGGCTTCTCAGGAATCTGGCGGTCGCGACGAGCTGTGGGTTGGCGTCGGTCCGCCGCACGACATCCCGGAGGCCCTCTGTGTTGGCCGTTTCGGCCTTCTTACGGCTGGGGGACATGCATGCATCCTCGCAACGGCGCAACTTCTTCGCCTCATGCTGTTTCGTCACGCGAACGCTCACGACGGCATGAAAGGGAGTGGTTCTGGAATGAGGAAGCTCTTCAAACACCGGCCCTCGGCGGGCGCGGTGATCGGATTCGTCGCCCTCTGCGTGGCGCTCGGTGGAGGCGCCTACGCGGCAACCAAGGGCAAGAAGGTCGAGTACAAGGGCCTCAGCAAGGACGCGCGCCTGAAGGTCCTGGGCGTGAGCTCCACCAACGCCCAGACGGGCACGACACCCTGTGACCCGAACAGCCCGACGACGTTCACGAAGTGCACCTCCGTGGACGTGAATGGCTCGACGGCCTTCCCCCGTAAGTACATGCTGGTCTTCGACGGCGTCATCGACGGCAGCGCGGCCGAGGCGAAGGGCCAGTGCCGCCTGGAGGTCGACGGCACGGAGATCAACGGCACGAAGACCGACGTGCACACGCCCGGTGGACTCGAGGGTTATGGCATCAACATCGTCACGACCCCGCAGGGCGGCAAGCACACCTTCTCCGTCGCCTGCAACGAGACGACCGGCGACCTGAAGGTGCCGCAGTTCCAGCTCTCGGCGGTCCAGGTCCGCTAGAGGCACTCAGCCTGGAAGGGGCCGCGCTCTCGCGCGCCCTCGAATGAAGCGAACGGGAGGCCCACGGGCCTCCCGTTCGCCGTTCTGGGGTGAAGCGAGCGGTTTACGGGGGGTTTCGGCTGAGACCTACACTGGGGCGCTCGTGAAGCGCGTCCTCGTAC
Source organism: Solirubrobacterales bacterium (assembly GCA_036520315.1). Lineage (GTDB taxonomy): Bacteria > Actinomycetota > Thermoleophilia > Solirubrobacterales > 70-9 > DASUPK01. The sequence goes on from DATDJZ010000046.1 coordinate 21,702, forward strand.
TCGGCTCGACAGGATCGATCGGCACCCAGGCGATCGAGGTGATCTCCGCCAGCGGTGACCTGCAGGTCGCCGGCCTCTCGGCGGACTCCAGCTGGGAGAGCCTGCTGGAGCAGGCGCGCCAGCACGGAGTGCCGGCGGTGGCGCTGGCCGACCCAGAGGCCGCCGAACGCGCCTCCACCGAGTGGGATGGCCAGGTCCTCGCCGGAGAGGAGGGGGTGCGCGAGCTGATCCTGCAGTCCAAGCCGCACCTGGTGCTCAACGCGGTCGTGGGGGCCGCGGGCCTCGGGCCGACGATCGTCGCGCTCACGGAGGGCATCGATCTGGCCCTGGCGAACAAGGAGAGCCTGGTGATCGGCGGCGAGCTCGTCATGGCGCTGGCCGAGGCCACCGACGCGCAGATCGTCCCGGTTGACTCCGAGCACTCGGCGCTCTTCCAGCTGCTTCGCAGCGAGCGGCCCGGCACCGTCGAGCGGCTCGTCCTCACCGCCTCGGGCGGACCGTTCCGCGGCCGCACCGACCTCTCCGGCATCAGCCCGGAGGAGGCGCTCGCCCATCCCACCTGGGAAATGGGCGGGCGGATCACGATCGACTCCGCGACCCTGATGAACAAGGGCTTCGAGATGATCGAGGCGCACCACCTCTTCGGTGTGCCCTACGAGCGAATCGACGTGGTCGTCCACCCACAGTCGATCGTCCACTCGGTCGTCCACCTGAACGACGGGGCCTCGCTCGCCCACCTCGGCTATCCGGACATGCGCGTGCCGATCTCCTACGCGCTCCATCGGCCCGAACGGGCGGACGTCGACGTGCCGACCCTCGACCTCGCGAGCGTCGGCGAGCTCAGCTTCGAGAAGCCCGACACCGACACCTTCGCCTGCCTGCGCCTGGCGCGAGAAGCGGGCGAGGTCGGGGGCACGGCGCCCTGCGTCCTCAACGCCGCGGACGAGGTCGCCGTGGAGGCCTTCCTGGCGGGTCGCATCCCGTTCACCGGAATCCCCGAGGTGATCGATCGAACCCTGGAGGCCCTTCCCGGCGCTCCCGTCCGCAGCTTCGATGACCTCTTCACGGCCGACGCCACCGCGCGCGAGCATGCCCGCGGCCTCATCGAGGGCCTGGCCGTAGCGTGACCTGGGTCCTCGTCGTCGTCGGCTTCTCGGCGCTGATCATCCTGCACGAGTTCGGCCACTTCATCGTGGCCAAGTGGACGGGCATGCGAGTCGAGCGTTTCTTCCTCTTCTTTCCGCCCAAGCTGGTCAGCGTGAAGCGCGGGGAGACCGAGTACGGGATCGGGATGATCCCGCTCGGCGGCTTCGTGAAAATCACCGGGATGAACCCCGAGGAGCTGGAGCCCGAGACGGCTCCGGCCGGGGAACAGGCCCGCCACGACGAGCTGACGACGGGGGACGAGGCCGGCCGCGACACTCCGCAGGGCCTGCTGCAGCGGATCGAGTCCGCTGGCGAGGACCCGGGCGAGCGCGAGCAGCTCCCGCCGGAGGTGCTGAAGCGCGCCTACTACAACCAGCCCGTCTGGAAACGGGTCGTCGTGATCGCCGCCGGGCCGGTGATGAACATCCTGATCGCCTTCGTGATCCTGTTCTTCCTCGCCTTCAGCGTCCAGCAGATCACCGGGCCGGGGCTGAAGATCGCCGAGGTGACCGGCGACTCAGCCGCCAAGGGCGAGCTCAGGCCGGACGACAAGGTGATCTCGATCGACGGACAGACGCTCACACGCTTGGACGGGACCGAGCGCGCCGACAAGTTCCGCGATTTGATCGGCTCCCACAAATGCGCCGGCCAGCCGAGCGACGGGTGCTCGGCCACGACGCCCGTGTCGATCGTGGTCGACAGAAACGGGCAACAAGTGCCGCTCCAGGTCACCCCGCGATACGACCCGGCCGCTCAGCAGGCGCTGCTGGGAGTCAGATTCGAGCCAACCGACACCACTCCCGTCGCCAACTCGGCACCGGAGGCGGCCGACTGGGCGGTGGACACGATGTGGCTGGTCACCTCGAAGACGGTGTCGGCGATCGCCCGGATCTTCCTGCCCGAGCAGCGCGAGCAGCTCTCCGGCCCGGTGGGCAGCTCGCGGGCCCTGAACGAGGCGATCGGCTTCAGCGCTCAGGACGCCTTCTTCATCCTCGCCGTGATCAGCCTTTCCCTCGGGATCATCAACCTCTTTCCGTTCCTGCCGCTGGACGGGGGCCACATCTTCTGGAGCCTCGTCGAGAAGATCAGGGGAAGCCGGGTCCCGTTCAGCGTGATTGAACGCGCGAGCGCCATCGGCTTCCTCCTGATCCTGGCGCTGTTCGTGATCGGCTTATCGAACGATCTCGGGCGCCTGGGGGACGACGCCCTGAACCGTCCGTAGCCGACGCCGCTATTTCGGCATCTCGCCCCTCCTGGTGTAGCGTTTTCCCAAGTTCTACCGAGGAGAGGGGAGCTGTCAGTGGAGGTCACGACTTCGGAGCGCCACGCAAGCGGTGGGCCGGCGCCTGAGCTGCCTGCGCAAAATCTCGTCAAGGCCTTCTACCAGCAGGTGGACAGGCTCGGCGACGATCTCGCGATCAAGGACGAGGCCCGCGATCAGGAGCTCTCCTGGAACGAGCTCCGCGAGATCGTCCACAAGATCGCCGGTGGCCTCGCCAAGCTCGGCGTGACCAAGGGCGACACGGTCGCGATCATGCTCAGCAACCGCTGGGAGTTCATCCCGACCGACCTGGCGGCGGTCTCCCTCGGTGCGGTCCCGTACTCGATCTATCAGACCTACGCTGCAGAGCAGATCCAGTACCTGCTCTCCGACGCCGATAGCAAGCTCGTGATCACCGAGCAGGCATATCTCGACAACGTCAACGAGGCGCGGAAGGGGCTCTCGACGCTCGAGAAGGTGATCGTCGTTGACGGCGACGGGGGCGACCTCACTCTGGATGAGCTGATGGAGATGGACCCCGGGTTCGATCCCGCCGAGAGCGTCAATGCGGTCGGACCCGATGACCTGCTCACCCTGATCTACACCTCGGGCACGACCGGCCCTCCCAAGGGCGTCCAGCTGACGCACCGCAACCTGCTCTTCGCGATCGCCACGGCCGATGAGCTGATCCAGCTGCCCGAGCGTGGCGGCAAGGTGATCTCCTGGCTCCCTGCGGCGCACGTGGCCGAGCGGAACGCCCATTACTACCTGCCGGTGACGAAGGGCGTGTCGGTTACCGTCTGCGCGGACCCGCGGCGGATCGCCGAGTTCCTGCCCAAGGTCAGGCCGACGTGGTTCTTCGCCGTGCCGCGGATCTTCGAGAAGCTCAAGGCCGGACTCGAGGCGATGCTCGCCGGGCTGCCCGACGAGCAGCGGGAGCCGGCGGAGAAGGGCCTCCAGGCGTCGCTTCAGAAGGTCCGCCTGGAGCAGGCCGGGGAGGAGGTCCCAGCCGAGATCGCCGAGGCGGCCGCACAGGCCGACGAGCAGATGTTCTCCCAGCTCCGCAAGCAGCTGGGCCTGGACGAGGCGCTCGCGGTGAACGTCGGCGCAGCACCGACGCCGGTCGAGGTGCTCGAGTTCTTCCACGCGATCGGCATCCCGGTCGGTGAGCTCTGGGGCATGTCGGAGACCTGCGGCCTCGGCGCGATCAACCCGCCCGACCGAGTCAAGATCGGCACCGTGGGCCCGCCCACGCCGGGCATCGAGATCGGGCTTGACGACGACGGCGAGGTGTTGGTCAAGGCCGACTGCGTGATGCCCGGGTACCGCAACCTGCCGGAGAAGAACGAGGAGACCTTCACCGATGACGGCTGGCTGCGAACCGGCGACATCGGCGAGCTCGACGAAGACGGTTACCTGAAGATCGTCGACCGCAAGAAGGAGCTGATCATCAATGCCGGCGGCAAGAACATGTCGCCGGCGAACATCGAGTCGCACGTGAAGACGGCCAGCCCCCTGATCGGGCAGGCCGTGGCGATCGGAAACGGACGGTCCTACAACGTCGCGCTGATCACGCTCGACCCCGATTTCGCCCCAGTCTGGGCGAAGCAGAACGGCCTGGACGGCAAGTCGATCGCCGAGCTTGCCGAGGAAGAGAAGACCACGGAGGCGATCCAGGAGGCCGTGGACGTGGCGAACGCGAGGATGGCGCGCGTCGAGCAGATCAAGAAGTTCGCGATCCTGCCGGAACCCTGGGAGCCCGGCGGCGACGAGCTCACCCCGACCATGAAGCTGAAGCGCAAGCCGATCGACGAGAAGTACGCCGAGGAGATCGAGGCGCTCTACTCGGGGTAGCCCGCTGAGACG
>DATDJZ010000047.1:0-15788 GCA_036520315.1 Solirubrobacterales bacterium
GGGGGCGTGCCGGAGGAGTACGCGAGCAAGATCACCTCGCAGACGGTCGAGGTCCCCACCCTGGTGATCTGGGGTGAGAACGACGCGGCGCTCCTTCCCTCCCTGACCCGCGGCCTCAGCGAGTGGGTTCCGCAGCTTCGCGTGGAGATCGTGCCGGACGCCGGCCACTGGGTGCCATACGAGCGGCCGGACGTGGTCAACGCGCTGATCCGCGAGTTCGTGGATCAGGAATAGCGGCCGCGCGCTAGCGGTCCAGGATGGCCTCGGCCACCGTCAACGCCTGGCGCATGGGCGCGACGTCGTGCACTCGCAGCATGGCGGCGCCGTTGGCGTAGGCGATCACGTTCGAGGCGATCGAGCCGCCAAGCCTCTGGTCGACCTCAGCGCCGGTCAGCTTGCCGATGAAGCTCTTGCGCGAGGAGCCGAAGACGATCGGCCGGCCGAGCTCGGCGAGTTCGCCGAGCCGGCGGTGGAGCTCGAGGTTGTGCTCCACCGTCTTGCCGAAGCCGACCCCGGGATCGATCCAGATCCGCTGCTCCTCGATGCCCTGCGAGACCGCGAACTCGATCCGCTCCGCGAGAAAGGCCTTGACCTCGTCCACGACGTCCTCGTAGACCGGGTTCTCTTGCATGGTCCGCGGGTCACCGAGCATGTGCATCAGGACCACCTGGCAGCGGCGCTCCGCGCAGAGCCCTGCGAGATCGGGTTCCGATCGCAGCGCGGTGACGTCGTTGACCATCACGGCGCCCGCCCCGAGGGCTGCCTCCGCGACGGCGAACTTGGACGTGTCGATCGAGACCGGCGGCCCTCCCTCACGGGCGAGCGCATCCACCACCGGCCCCACGCGCGCGAGCTCCTCCTCGGCCGTCACCCCTGCGGCCCCCGGCCGGGTGGACTCGCCGCCGACGTCGAGCACCTCCGCGCCCTCCGTCGCCAGCTGGCGACCATGGGCGATCGCACGTTGCGGATCGAGGAACTCACCCCCGTCGGAGAAAGAGTCGGGGGTCACGTTGACGATGCCCATGATCCGGGCTGGCATTCGCTACTCCGCCCGGATCAGCTGGCCGTCGGGGGCGAGCTCGACGAAGTGGTGGTGCGCTTCGCCCGAGCTGCCGCAGGCGGCGAGCACCGGCGTGGTCGCGGCGCAAACTGCGGCAATGAAGAGGGGCAGGACCTGGGGCGGGCGACTCACGGTCCAAGTATCGCCCGACCAGGATCTCGAGCGATTTCCCGGCTCTGGGCCGGGAAAGTGCTCACGATCCCTCGGGGGACGCCCGGACCGGCCCCTTCATCGCCGGTTTTCGCGCTTGCGGACGCCTACGAGCGGTTGTCGCGCATCTCCGCGCCGCCACCGGCGAGGCCGGGACGCGGGTGCGGGCGAGGCTTGGGGCCCTCGCGGGCGGTGCCCTTCTCCTCGACTGGCGCCTCGGGCGGCTTGGCCTCCTCCTCCTCGTCGGCGAAGACCTCGTCCTCGGGCTTGCCCTCGAGCAGGGCGATGAACTCGTCCGCCTCGATCGTCTCGCGATCGAGGAGGATCTTGGAGAGCGTGTCGAGCTGCTCCCGGTGCTCGGAGAGGATGTCCTTGGAGGTCTGGTGGGCGTCCTCGACGATCCGGCGAACCTCGTCGTCGATTTCGCGCGCGATCTCGTCCGAGTAGTCCGGCTCCGCCGAGAACTCGCGACCCAGGAACGGCTGCGAGCGGTCGTGTCCGAAGACGCGCGGGCCGAGCCGCTCGGACATCCCGAAGCGCATCACCATCTGCTTGGCGGTCTCGGTCACCTTCTCGAGGTCGTTGGAGGCGCCGGTGGTGATCTCGCTGAAGATGATCTCCTCCGCGGCCCGCCCGCCGAGCGTCATCGCCATCGTGTCGAGCAGCTCCGCGCGGGTGGTGAGGAACTTGTCCTCGGTCGGCAGCGAGATCGTGTAGCCGAGCGCCTGGCCGCGGCTGATGATCGAGACCTTGTGCACGGGGTCCGTATTGGGCAGCAGGTGACCGACGATCGCGTGGCCGAGCTCGTGGTAGGCGGTGACCAGCCGCTCCTTCTCGGACATCACCCGGCTCTTCTTCTCCGGGCCGGCGATCACGCGCATGATCCCCTCCTCGAGCTCGAGCATCGTGATCTCGCGCTTGCTCGAGCGGGCGGTGAGCAGCGCCGCCTCGTTGATCAGGTTGGCGAGGTCGGCGCCGGTGAATCCGGGGGTCTGACCGGCCAGGGCATCGAGGTCGATGTTCTGCGCGAGCGGCTTGCCGCGAGTGTGGACCTCGAGGATCTGCTTGCGCCCCTTGCGGTCCGGGCGGTCGACCACGACCTGGCGGTCGAAGCGACCGGGCCGGAGCAGCGCCGGGTCGAGGATGTCCGGCCGGTTGGTCGCGGCGATCAGGATGATGTTGTCCTTCATCTCGAAGCCGTCCATCTCGACGAGCAGCTGGTTGAGCGTCTGCTCGCGCTCGTCGTGGCCGCCGCCCATGCCGGCGCCGCGGTGGCGGCCGACGGCGTCGATCTCGTCCATGAAGATGATGCAGGGAGAGTTCTGCTTGGCCTGCTCGAAGAGGTCGCGGACGCGCGAGGCGCCCACGCCGACGAACATCTCGACGAAGTCCGAGCCCGAGATCGAGAAGAACGGGACGCCGGCCTCACCGGCGACCGCGCGGGCGAGCAGCGTTTTGCCGGTCCCGGGCGGGCCGTAGAGCAGCACACCCTTCGGGATGCGAGCGCCCAGCGACTGGAACTTCTTCGGGTTCTCGAGGAACTCCTTGATCTCGTGAAGCTCCTGCACCGCCTCGTCGGCCCCCGCGACGTCGCGGAAGGTAATCTTCGGCGCATCGACCGACATCCGCTTGGCCCGCGACTTGCCGAAGCTCATCACGCGCGAGCCACCGCCCTGCATCTGGTTCATCAGGAAGATCCAGAAGGCGAAGAAGAGGAGGAAGGGCAGGATGTAGGTGAGCAGCGAGAGCAGGCTCGAGCCGCCCTTGCCCTTGATCTCGGTCTTGACGTTGTGCTGCTGCAGGTTGTTGAGCAGTTCGGCCTGGGCGGAATCGGAGTCGGGGAAGGACTCGTCGTAGCTGGTCCCGTCCACCTGCTTGACGTTCAGGCTGTTGTCCTTGGTGTTCCAGGTGACCGACTCGATCTGCCCCTGGTCGATCCGCTGGACGAAGGTGTTGTAGTCGGGCGTCTCGGTGCCCGAGCCCGGGCTGATCAGGCGCTGGGCGAAAAACGCCAGCACGACGACGATCAGAATCGGAAAGGCAGCGCTGCGAAAGAATCGTCTCACGGTGGGTCCCTTTGCCCGGAGGTACGCGCAGTATGCGCCTCCGGATCTAAGGCGAGGGTACCAGCGTCAACCTAGCTCCCTTGAGGGTTTTCCCGCAGCGCCGCGACGTAGGAGAGGTTGCGGTAACGCTCCTCGTGATCGAGCCCGTAGCCGATCGCGAACCGGTTCGGGATCTCGAACCCGACGTAGCGAACCGGCAGGTCCACGCGTCGCCGCTCGGGCTTGGTGAGCAACGCACAGACCTCAATCGACTTCGGTCCGCGCGCCTGCAGGTTGCGAAGCAGGTAATGGAGGGTGAGCCCGGAGTCGATGATGTCCTCCACGATCAGGACGTCTCGACCCGCGATCGGCGCGTCCAGGTCCTTCAGGATCCGGACGACCCCCGATGAGTCGGTCGAGGAGCCGTAGCTCGACACGGCCATGAAGTCGAGCTCGCAGTCGATGCTCAAGTGGCGCATCAGGTCGGCGAGGAACGGAACCGCCCCCTTCAGGATCGCGACCAGCAGCGGGGGGCGCCCCCCGTAGTCGCGACTCACCTCGGCTCCGAGCTCGGCCACCCGGCGCTGCAGGTCCTCCTCCGAGACGAGGACCTCCCCGATCTGATCGTCGCTTGCCACGCGGGCTGAGTCTATGGAGCCGCTTGCGATGCCCTCAGCACCGCCGACTCCGAAGCCCCCGGCTTTGCGGCGAATTCCTCCGAGACGGCTACGCCCGCGATCCACACGATCCGGCCGTCGGAGGTGACCACCGGTAGGGCGTGCCTCAGCGAGCGCGGGACCTTGCGATCGGTGAACAGGTCCTGCAGCGACTTCGAGCCGCCCAGCCCCAGCGGGCGCATCCGGTCCCCCTCGCGCCAGGAACGGACCACGAGGTCTCCGCTCAGCGCACCGGGGTCGAGCACGGCGAGGTCCGGGCCGTCGGCCGGCGGCACGCCGGAGGAGAGCTCCGCCCGCACCTCCCAGCTTCCGAACCGGCAGCTGCCGGGCACCGACAGCGTCCCCGGAGGCGGCTCTCCCGCCGGGCCCGTGGTGAAGCGGACGTGGCCACCCTCGATCTGGGCGGCGATCCCCCGGCCGAGCTCGACGACGCCGCCCTCGGGCTCGTTGACCAGGCGCCAGATCCGAGCCGCGGGGTCGCGGCCGAGAGGAACCGCGTGCCCGGCGGCCCGCTCGGCAAGCAGGCGGAGGGCGAGCCGCCGGATTGCCGGGTGGACCGAGGCCAGTGCGTCCCGGCTGATCGCCCCGGCGGCGTCCGCGCCCGACTCCGCCAGGAGGTCGGCCGCCGATCGCTCCAGGACCTCGCTCTCCTCAGCGAGCTCGGCCTGGGTTTCGGCGATCGTCGCTTCGGTCCCCGGCCCGATCTCCCGCAGCACGGGTAGAACCTCGTTGCGGATCCGGTTGCGCGCGTAGAGCGGCTCAGCGTTGGTCGGGTCGTCACGGAAGGGCAGGCCGGCCTCCGAGACGAGTCGCCGGACCTCGTCGCCATCGAGCGAGAGGAGCGGGCGAACCACCACGCCGCGCCGCGGCCGCAGCCCGAGCAGCGCGCGGCGCCCGGGAGAGGTCACCATCCGGTAGAGCACGGTCTCGGCGAGGTCCGTCCGGGTGTGGCCCGTGGCGATCCAGTCCGCCCCGCGGGCCTGACGCAGGCGCTCGGCGGCCACGTAACGCGCCTCCCTCGCCTCGGCCTGGACGTTGCCTTCTGCGAGCTCCGGCCGCTCCACCTCGAGCTCGATCCCGAGCCGGGCACAGAGCTCGCTGCAGGTCAGTTCGTCCTGGTCTGAGTCCGGACGCAGGCCGTAGTTGAGGTGGAGCGCCCCCAGGGCGTCCGGGCCGAGCTCCTCGACCAGGGCGGCCGCCGTCGCGGCGGAGTCGGCGCCGCCCGACACCAGCACGATTCCGCTCGAGCCCGACTCGATGAGGCGGCTTTCCCGCACCGTGCGGGCGAGGGCGGTGAGCGCCTTTTCGGGCGGCATGCAGGCGATTCTAGGTTCCGATCTACCGAGTCTTCACAACGTCCAAACGGCCAGGCCCAGGCGTGCGCCGGTAAAGGACGGGCGGCTGAGCATGGAGAGGCGCCGTTGAGCGAGGCCGCCGGCGCTCGATGCGGAGTAAGTGCCCCGACTCAGGATGACCCTCGGCGCGATCGCGATGGTCGCCGCCTGGATGCTGGTGACCGGCTCGCCCGCTTCGGCGTCCTCCTGCCCCGACACCGACGTCCGGGTGACGGGATTGAGCCAGAGCGCGATGGAAGGATCGATCGCCTGCCTGATCAACGAGCAGCGCGGTGCCTACGGCGTTCCGCCCGTGCAGCCCAACGCGGCCCTCAAGCGGGCCGCGCTCAGCCACTCGACCGAGATGGTCAGCCGGGGCTACTTCGAGCACACCTCCCCCGCCGGCGTCACGTTCGTAGACCGGATCGAGGCCACGGGCTACACACGGGGGGCCCGCTTCTGGGCAGTGGGAGAGAACCTCGTCTGGGGCAGCGGCCCTCTGAGCACGCCCCAGTCACTGGTCACCTCGTGGATGAACAGCCCACCCCATCGCGAGAACCTGCTCCGCACCGGCTTCCGCGAGATCGGCATCGCGGCGGTGGTCGGGACGCCCCGGAGCAGCTCGGATGCGACCGGCGTGACCTTGTCCAGCGAATACGGATACCGGTCCTTCACGAAGGTGAACAAGAAGAAGAAGCTACACAAGCGCAAGGCGCGCGAGGCGCGTGCCCCACAAGCGCCACACTCGTAGCTGATCACTCCCTCGCCGGCCGGGCGATGTACAGGGAGATCGGCTCCGGGAACCCCTTGAGCACGACCTCGCCGATCGCGTCGAACCGAAGGAAGTCGGACTCGTCGATCGCATCGACGAGCGCCTGTGTGACCAGTACCTCGCCACCGAGTGCTCGCGAGACCACGCGGTGGGCCAGGTTGACGTCGCCGCCGAAGTAGTCGCCGTCCCGGAAGACGGCCGCGCCATTGTGGATCCCCACCCGCGGCTGCGGCCTCTCCTGGAAGAGCGCGAGGAAGCCGACCGCCCATTCGGTCAGCGTCGCCGGCTCCGGCGAGACGACCATCACCTCGTCGCCGATCGTCTTCACGACCGTGGCCTCCGAGGGCAGCGTCGCCTCCACGGTGTCGATGAACCGCTCGATCATGTCGAGCGCCTCCTCGTCGCCCTCCTCCTCCGTGTACCTGGTGAAGCCCGTCAGGTCGACGAAGCAGAAGGTCATCGAGACCCGGGCGAGGCCCCGCCCAGCGCCGCCGATGTCGGCCTCCATGTGCCCGACGACGTCCTGCTCGATGTAGAAGCGCAGGTAGCGGTTGTGCATGTACTCCATCAGCGGCCCGGTCACCGGCAGCAGGTCGGCCGCCAGCTCACCCATCTCCTCCGCGATCTCGAGCGGCGGCACCTCCTCCTGAATCAGTGGTTCGTGGACGTAGAGGTGGAAGAGCCGGACTTCCGCATCGGCGACGCGCCGAATCGACTGGGCGTAGACCCGGACCAGTTGGAGGAAGGCGACCAGCGGGAATCCCGAGGAGAGCACGTTGGCGCAGTGGCGCATCGCTCTCAGGTCCTCCTCGTTGAGCATCCCGTCGGCGCTCACCGGCGTGCCGAGCAGCGTCATCAGCCTCTCGATCAACTCGGGCTCGAGCCCCGTCAGCTCCGCCGCCTCGTCACGGCTGTAGCGAGCCTCGGGGGCCTGGAAGAGATCCTCGGCGCGGCCGAAGGCGAGCCGCCCGCCCTCCGCCGCCTCCTTGATCGCGTCGACCGAGTAGCCGCGCTCCCGCATCCGGGCGATCACCCGTGCCTGGGCGGCCGACGCCCTCGTCCACCTCCCGTCCTCCACCGGGACGAGCCCATCGCCCGCCCAGCGCCTCAGGGTCGAGGTCGAGACGCCGGCGAGCCGACTCGCCTCGGTGAGCGAGATGGCGTTGCTTTGATCGTTCGGATCGCCGGGGCTCACCCGCCCCCTCCAGTCCCTGAGCGAAACGTCCCCTGAAGAAGCGACGGGGCCCCAGGACCCCGTCGCTTGCGGGCTCTCGGCCCGCCTCGTCGGCCAGTGGCGCCTAGACGCCTCGCGGAGCCCTGTCGCCGATCCCAGTCGCCGGGGGACCTGCGGACCGCGGACCCGCTTCCGGCCCAAGAGCTTTTCGAGTGAGGCGAGATTACGCCTCCCTCGGGGGCCAAGTCAATCCCGCGCCTAGGCCTCTCAGTCAAGGGCGAGGTGCGGGTACTTCTCCGAGACGAGATCGCGATAGCGGGAGAAGAGCGGCTGGGCGGCTGGAAAGAATCGCAATGCCGCGCCGGCGTCCTCGACCCGCGTCCGGAGCCGGCCCCGCGCGATCGCGATGGCGGGGTTCTCCCTGCCCTGGAAGACACGGTTGGCGACCCCTGACTCCATGCTCAGGCGGAGCTTCGGCTTGGCGGTGGAGCGGCTCGAGAAGTTCCAGCTCAGGACGTGGCGCCCTCGGTCGGCTCTCGAGACGTTGAGCACCAGCTTCAGGTCCGGGAACTCGATTCGCAGCGGTGCCGCCGCCGCGCCCAGCCGCGGGCCGTCGTCGGGGTCCGCATCGATCTCGCTGAGCACGGCGTCGAGAATGTCCTTGAGCTCCTGCTTGGTCAGCCCCGGATCCGACCCTGACCCTCGACCTGAGGTCAAGCTCGTCGCCGCCTTTGCCTTGGAGTCCACTCGCGACATCGACCGCGGCTAAGCCTACTCCCGGAAACTCGACACGACCGCTGTACCGTGCCCGGCCCATGCCGCACCACCTCCGGCCCAGCACCGCCTACGCCGAGGATGCGCTGCTTCCCGGAGACCCAGGCCGGGCCCTGGCCCTCGCCCAGCAGCTGCTCACCGAGCCGAGGATGAGCAACCACGCGCGCGGGCTCTGGGGATACACGGGGGAGACGCCGGGCGGGCGCCCGCTGAGCATCCAGGCCACCGGCATGGGAGGACCGAGCGCCGCGATCGTCCTGCAGGAGCTGGCCGAGCTGGGGGTGCGGAGGGCGATCCGGGTCGGCACCTGCGGCGCGCTGGCCCCAGACCTTGCGCACGGTGATCTGATCGTGGCAGGCGAGGCGCTGGCGGAGGACGGGGCGAGCCTCTCGCTGGGGGCGAGCGAGGTGGCCGAACCGGATGCCGAGCTCACCCGGCGGCTGGTGGATGCGTTGCCGGGGAGCCCGAGCCCGGTCCGGATCGTGACCACCGATCTCTTCTATGACGCGGTCGAGGACGACGGCGGGCCGCGAACGGCCGCGGAAGCTTGGCGGGGACGACGCGCGGTGGCGGTCGAGATGGAGGCGGCAGCCCTGTTCACGCTGGGAAGGCGGCTGGGCGTGGCGGCCGCCTGCCTGCTCGCTGTCTCGGACACCTTCGAGAACGGGCAGCGGCAGCGCATCGGGGACGAGGACCTGGCCGACGCGGCCGCGCGCATGGGAACGGCCGCCGCGGCGGCGCTGGAAAGCTAGAGGCTCCGGAGCGTCAACCCTGGGTCGAGGTTCGGGAAGGCGGGGACTCGCGTTCCCGACGTAGCTCCGCGACCTCTCGACTCAGCCGGTCGAGCGTGTCCTCGACTTCCTCGAGGCGCTCCGAGAGCGAGCGGAGCCGGCGGGTGATCCGGTCGACGTCGTTGCCGGTCGGAAGGTTGAGGTTCCGGATCACGGCGGTGCCGGCCTCGGACGCTCGCTCGCGCACGCCGAAGGCGAGGTGCAGGGCCTGGTTCATCCACGGGTTCTCGACCAGCAGCTGGGCCAGGTCGCTGAGGGCGCTCTCGCCCCGAGCCGAGGCCTGATCCCGCCCCTCTTCGCCGCCGCCCTCGTCCATATCGTTCTGCGCACGGTACCGCGCCCGGCGCGGAGTCCAGGCGCCCCGCTCAACGCTCCCACAACATTGCCTACGGGCCCGGTCAAATACCCTTGCCGACGCCAGTGAGGAGGATTCGCAGCCGCAGGCGTCCCTGGGCGACAGTTCCCCGTTGCAAAGGGGATAGTGAGTCAGTAGCGTCCGCCCTGCCCGTGGCTGCAGGGAGGTCGCGCCTGGCAGACCCTGGAAGACCCAGAGCTTCGCGGGCAGGATCGGCTAGCCAATGAGAAAAAAGCTTCTCGTCATCATCGCTCTCGGCGGCGCCCTGGCGATAGTTGCCGCGGGCAACGCCAGCTCGCTCCAGGTCGGGGCGGGCGACACGACGGTCACCGCGCCGGGGGCGGACGGCGGCAACGTGCTCGCACCGTGCTCCGACCTCTCAGACAACGATGGCGACGGCCTCGTCGACCTCGCCGATCCGGGCTGTAACGGCCCGCTCGACACCGACGAGTACAACGCCCCGACCGGCGGCGGCACCACGACCTCTGGCGGCGGCACCACGACCTCGGGCGGCGGCACGACCACCTCCGGCGCTGGGACGACGACGACCACCGGCGGAGGCAAGACCCGCAAGACCCCGAAGACCGGGAAGACGGGCAAGGCCGGCAAGGTCGGCGCCAAGGGCCTCTTCGGCAAGCAGAACAAGAAGGGCAAGGGCGCCAAGCAGATCGCCAACGGCGAGCGCCAGAAGATCACCGAGCCGACCCTCCGCAACCCCGACGGCTCCCCCTCCTCCACCAACCCCAGCCTCACCGTCGCCACCTTCGGCCCCGCCCCGATCGGCGTCCCCAACTTCCTCATCGACTCCTTCGAGATCCCGCCCTTCCTGCTGCCGATCTACCAGTCCTGCGGCACCGAGTACGGGATCCCCTGGCAGGTGCTCGCCGGGATCAACAAGATCGAGACCGCCTTCGGCACCAACCTGAACGTCTCCTCCGCGGGCGCCGAGGGCTGGATGCAGTTCATCCCCTCGACCTGGGCCGCCTACGGCGTCGACGCCAACGACGACGGCAGGAAGGACCCTTACAACCCAGTTGACGCGATTTGCGCCGCGGCCCGCTACCTGCGGGCGGCCGGCGGCGACCAGGACCTCCGCCAGGCGATCTTCGCCTACAACCACGCCGACTGGTACGTGGACGAGGTCCTGCTCTACGCGAACCAGTACGGCAAGCTGCCAGACGCCCTGGTCGGCTCGCTCACCGGCCTCACCGAGGGCGCCCACTTCCCGGTCGCCGCCGACGCCCGCTACGCTGACGACATCAACGACGCGGCGGCGCTCGCCCGCTCCACCACCCAGCGCAAGGCCTCCGGCAACGCCGCCGATGTGATCGCGCCGAACGCCCAGCGGCGAAGCATCAACATCTACTCGAGCCTTAACGCTCCGGTGGTCGCGGCCAACGACGGCGTGATCAAGAAGATGGGTGACTCCAAGGAGCTCGGCAAGTTCATCGTCCTCCAAGACGCCTACGGCAATCGCTTCACCTACGCGCACCTCGGTGAGATCGAGAAGGTCCACCCTGTGCCACGGCAGAACGCGCTCTCCGCCAAGGACTTCCAGCTCACCAACCCGAAGAAGGACGCCGCGCCGAGCGCGCCGGCCTCCGCGGGCGACAACTCGGCGGCCGCCGGCAAGTCGAGCGCCCCCAAGGCCTCCAAGCGGCCGAGCGCCACCCAGAACACCGAGGGTCTCCGCAACCGCCTGTTCGCGCTGCCGAGCCGCGCCGGCAACGCCGGCAACCCGGGCGTCGCCGGCCAGCTCGACCAGCTCCTCGGACGCGCCGTGCCCGGTTATGAGACCTTCAAGTCCGCCCTCGCACCGAGCTTCAGCTTCGACCGGAAGACCATGGAGCTGCGCCCGCTCAAGGTCGGCTCCAAGGTCACCGGCGGCACGGTGATCGGCCGCGTCGGCCGGCCCGACGCCGCCCCGCCCCACCTCAACTTCGCGATCCGGCCCGCCGGCCGCGGCGCCCCCACCATCGACCCGAAGCCGATCCTCGACGGCTGGAAGCTGCTCGAGACAACCGCGATCTACCGGGCCGCCGACAAGAACCCGTTCTCAGACAACCCGACCGTCGGCCAGGTGCTCTTGATGTCGAAGGCGTCCCTCCAGCAGCGGGTGCTGAACGACCCGGCGCTTCAGATCTACTCCTGCGGGCGCAACGACATCGCCACCGGCCAGATCGACCGCCGCGTGCTGGCGGCGATGGAGTACCTGGTCGCCAAGGGCTACCGCCTGACGATCACCTCGCTTAAGTGCGGGCACTCCTACCTGACCGCCTCCGGCAACGTCTCGGCGCACTCCTACGGCTCCGCCGTGGACATCGCGGCCGTCAACGGGATCCCGATCACCGGGCACCAGGGCCCGGGCACGATCACCGAGGCGGTGATCAAGGACCTGCTGCTCCTGCAGGGCACGATGCGCCCGGCGCAAATCATCTCCCTGATGGACCTCGGGCCGCCGACCTTCATCCTGCCCGACCACTACAACCACATCCACGTCGGCTACACCTTCACCACCGCGGGCAGCTCGATCAAGCAGCTCGGACAGATCCTCAAGCCCGAGCAGTGGCAGCGCCTGATCCAGCGCCTCGGCCAGATCCAGAACCCGAAGGTGCCGGCGAAGCCGTCGGCCGCCGCGCTGCCGGCCAAGGGCGGCAGCAGCGGCGATTAGCGGCGCCGACCCCACGCCCAAGACGTCGATAACCCGATCCAGTTTCGTACAGCTCGAGCTGGCGGGCAAGATCGGATTGCCCGAGGGCCGCTACCTGGTTCGAGAGGACGAAATCGAGCGGGTCCTGATCGTGCAGGAACTCGACGCGCCGCGGCCCGGCAGGCGGGGGCGCCGCCGAGCGCAGCCCGTCGCGCCCGGCGAACCCGAGCCGGTGCCGGTGACCCGCGTGACGGTGACCGGCGTGTCCTTCGATGACGCTTCCGCGGGATCCGCCTGGTTGAAGGAGACGCTCCGGGATCGCGATCGCGGTACGCAGGAGCTTCGAGACGCGACCCGCATCGTCAACCGCGCGCTGAGCGCCCTACGGGCCGAGGCGCGGGATCCTTTGGTCCAGGAGATCGGGGCGACCAAGGCGCTGGCGATCCGCCTGGGGCACGGCACCGGCGACGAGCTTGCGGATGGCCGCTGGACCGATGCGAGCGAGCTGCCGCAGCCGCGCCGCGGCCGGCTCGACGACGTCGAGCCGCAGACGCGGGTGGCGGCGGTCCTCGCCGGGCGAGACGAGGTACATCCCGCCGAGACGCTCATGCAGCGGGCGCGCCTCGACGCCCAGCAGGGACGGGACGCCGAGGCGCGCTATGGACTCCAAGCCGCGCGGGCGGCGCTGCGGGAGGAGCCCGGTCCTCGCCGCGACCAGCTCCTCAAGGAACTGGCCGCGATCGAGGAACGCTTGGGTCAGGCGGCCTCCCAGTAGGCGGGCTCGCCCTGGAGCTCGAGCTCGTCGAGCGGCTCCGCCTCGGCGAGCGCCGGCTGCGTGCGGATCACCATGGTCGTGATCGCGACGGCTGCGGTGACCAAGCCGGCGCCGATCCAGAAGGCCAGGTGGAAACCGCTGGTCAGGGCGGCGTCGGGGGAGGTCCCGCTCGCGAGCAGGCTGTCGGTCCGTGTCGCGGAGAGGGTGGCCAGAACGGCGAGCCCGAGGGCGCCACCGACCTGCAAGGAGGTGTTGACCAGCCCCGAGGCTAGGCCCGAGTCCTCCGCGGTTGCACTCGACATCGCAAGACCCATCAGCGAGGGGAACGAGAGCCCCGCCCCGATGCCGAGCAGGAGCATCGGCGCGAGCAGGTCGCTGACATAGCTCGCCTGAACAGGCGAGAGTGCGAACAGGACCAGACCCGCCACGATCAGCGCCTGACCGACGAGCAGGACCGGCTTGGCGCCGAAGCGCATCACCAGCCGCTCGGAGAAGCCCACGGACAGGATCCCGATCGCCAGCGCGACCGGCAGGAAGGCGAGTCCGATCTCGAGCGGGTCATAGCCGAGCACCCGCTCGAGGTAGAGGCTCCCCAGGAAGAACATGCCGAACAAGCCGGCGACGAACAGCCCCTGGACCGCATTGGCCCCGGAGACGTTCCGGTTGCGGAAGATGCGAAGTGGAACCAGCGGCGTGCGGGCGGTCGCCTCACGGGCGATGAAACCCGCCAGGAGCGCCAGCGAAGCCGCGCCGAGCCCCAGGGTCAGCGGGGCACCCCAGCCGTCATCGGCCGCGGGCTTGACGATCGTGTAGACCCCGAGCATCAAAGCGGCGGTGATCAGGACAGCCCCGAGGGCATCCGCGCCGTTCTTCAGGCCGATTCCCTCGTCCCGCTCGACCACCCGGATGGCGGCGAATGCGGTCAGAGCGCCGATCGGCAGGTTGACGAAGAAGATCCAGTGCCAGCTCAGGGCCTGGGTGAGCACACCGCCCAGCAAGAGGCCGAGCGAGGCGCCCGCTGCGGCGACGAAGCTGTAGATGCCGATCGCCTTGGCCTGGTCCCGGGGCTCCGGGAACATCGTCACGATCATCCCCAGGATCACGGCGGAGGTGGTTGCGCCGCCGATGCCCTGGAGGAACCTGGCCCCGATCAGCATCTCCTGGCTCTGTGCGAGGCCGCAGAGCGCCGAGGCGGCCGTGAACAGCGCGAGGCCGCTCATGAAGATCGTCTTCCGCCCGATCAGGTCGCCCAGCCGGCCCGCGAGCAGCAGCAGGCCGCCGAAGGTGATCAGGTAGGCGTTCACGACCCACGCAAGGGTGGACTGGGAGAAGCCCAGGTCATCCTTGATCGAGGGCAGGGCTACGTTCACGATCGTCTGGTCGAGGACGATCATCAGCATCCCGACGCAGAGCACGACCAGCGCGATCCAGCGCGAGCGGTCGCTCTGCGCCTCTCTGGTGACCTGCGTTCCGTCTACTGCTGCGATCTCTGTCATCCCGGTTCCCCCTCGGGTCGGCTTGGAAGTAATGGGAACCGTAGCAAATAGTCTCATACAAGATCATCTTGTACTGACATATGTGCGCCACGTCACACGAATGCGTGCGACCAAAGGGGTGCGGGACGGGCCCTGCCAGCTAGTGCCGGGGCTCGCGGCGCCGCAGAGGCGGTGCGTCCGGCGCGGGCTGGGCGAGGCGATCCTGGACCAGGGAGCCCAGGGCCTCGAGAAATAGCTTGCGCTCCTTCGTGGGCAGGCTCTCCAGTACGTCGCGCTGGATCCGATCGATGATCTTCTGTCCCTCGGCGACCGTGCGCTCGCCGGCGCGGGTCACCACGATCACTCGTGCCCTGCGGTCGGTGCTCGACGGCTTGCGCTCGGCAAGCCCCTTCTCCTCGAGCTCGTCGACGGTGACCACCATCGTCGTCTTGTCGAGACCGATCCGCTCGGCGAGCTCCTTCTGGGTGTACTCGCCGGTCCGCGCGGTGGCCAGGACGTGGTAGCCCCGGTTAGACACCCCGAGCGGCTCGAGCGCGGCGCCGACCTCACTGACCAGGTTGAAGTGAGCCTGGGTGAGGAGCCAGCCGAGGTTGCCCGCGAGACATTCGGGGCACTCGTCGACGGCCTTGAGGTCGTCGGATGTGGGCTCTGTGGTAACTACAGCCATCGAGGTAACCGTAGCACGGTAGGTGGCGAAAGAAACTATCTGCTACGGGACTACTTGCGAATCTCAAGCGCTGCGAGCACGGCGTCCAGGTCCGCGACCACGTCGCCGTCCAGCCGCACCGCGGCGTCCCGGTCGAACGGCGTCGGGCCCTGGGTGACCACCGCGATCTGCCCGCCCCGCCCGAGCGTCACCGAAGGCAAGCCCGCTACCGGATGGACCTCGAGCGAGGAGCCGACGCAGAGCATCAGGTCCGCGCGGGCGGCCAGCGCCTCGGCCTCCGCCATCGCGTCGGTGGGAAGGAGCTCACCGAAGAGCACCACGTCGGGCTTCACGGGTCCCGAGCAATCCGAGCAGCGGGCGGCGCCCTCCTCGTCGAACAGGCCCTCGACTTCCTCCAGGGCGAACTGCGCGCCGCACCACTGGCAGGTTGACGTGCGGATCGAGCCGTGGACCTCGACGACGCGGTCCGAGCCCGCCTTGTGGTGGAGCTGGTCGATGTTCTGGGTGATCACGGCGTCGAGGAGCTCGCGCCGCTCGAGCTCGGCGAGCGCCCGGTGGGCGTCGTTCGGCTCCACCTCACCGAGAGAATGCAGTCTGGGCCGATAGAAGCTCCAGAACTTGGCCGGATCGCGGCGGAAGGCGTCGATGTGGGCGACCTCCATCGGATCGACCTTCTCCCAGAGGCCGGTACCGGGCGTGCGGAAGTCGGGGATGCCCGATGGCACCGACACCCCCGCTCCCGTCAGCACGACGGCGTTGCGAGCGTCCTCGAGCAGCTCGGCGAGCCGCCCGGCGCCTGCGGATACGGCGGAGTCCGGGGCCACCCCGCCGAGGTTAGTCGTCGCTCAGATGCGCCGGCTCGGGTCCACGTAGAGGTCATCCATCCGCCACTCACCCGAGAGCGAGCTGAAGCGTGCAGGTGGCCGGAGAGGAGCTGCAGCGCTGCGCCGGGACGCAGTTCGACGCCGCCGTCGTCGCGGCGTTGCTCGACGTCGTATTCCCTGTCGAGCGCGCCGCCTAGCGGCCCAACGTCCGCGGCCTAGCGCCCCCGAAAATGCGGGCGGCGCT
>DATDJZ010000048.1:0-3726 GCA_036520315.1 Solirubrobacterales bacterium
ACGCGGTGGCGGCGCCGGGCCAGCTCGGGCTCGGCCGCGCCTACGTCGCCGGCGAGATCGAGGTCGACGACATGGACGCGGTGATCGGCCTGCTCAACGACTGGGAGCCGCCGCCGGTGGGCGCCGCCGCGAAGGCGCGGCTGATCGCCGCCGCCCTTCGCGCCGCGGGGTTTCGCCGGCCGCCGCCGGCTCCGAAAGCCGAGATCCACCTCCGCGGCCGCAAGCACAGCTCCGAGCGGGACCGCGAGGCCGTCCGCCACCACTATGACGTCGGCAACGAGTTCTTCTCGCTCTTCCTCGACGAGTCGATGACTTACTCCTGCGCCTTCTTCTCACGGGTCCCGAAGCGCCGCGGGCTGCTCGCCGGAGACGCGGCTCCGACACTGGCGGAGGCTCAAGAGGCGAAGCTCGACCTGGTCTGCACGAAGCTCGCGCTCCAGGAGGGCGAGCGGGTTCTGGACGTGGGCTGCGGCTGGGGCAGCTTCGTGATGCACGCGGCTTCGCGATACGGGGTCGAGGCGGTCGGCATCACGCTCTCCGAGCCGCAGGCGGAGCTGGCGCGCAGGCGGGTCGCCGACGCGGGCCTCGCCGACAAGGTCGAGATCAGGGTCCAGGACTACCGCGAGCTCGCCAGCGAGAGTTTCGACGCCGTCGCTTCCATCGGGATGGTCGAGCACGTCGGTGAGGCACAGATCGATCGCTATGCCGAGCAGCTCGCCTCGATGCTGCGCCCGGGCGGGCGGCTCCTCAACCACGGCATCTCCCGGCTGCGCCACGGCAGCGTCGAGGGTGGGCCGTTCTCCGAGCGCTACGTCTTCCCCGACGGGGAAACCCTGCACGTCTCCCGCGTGATGCTCGCACTGGAGCGGGCCGGGTTCATCGCCCGGCACGTCGAGGAGTTCGGCGCCGACTACGCCGAGACCCTGCGGCACTGGATCCGGAATCTCGACGAGCACCGTGAGCGGGCCGAGGAGCTCGCCGGGCCGGAGCGGCTGCGCGTCTGGCGGCTCTATCTGCGGGCGGCTCGCAACGGATTCGAGATCGACTTCACCTCGGTCTATCAGGTGCTCTGCCGGCGGGCATAAGGTTGGGGCTGTGGGATTCCGATTGCTGATTGCCGCTGGAGCCGCGGCCGGAGGCGCCGAGCGGGTACCGGAGAGCGTCCGCGTTCTGATCCAGTCATCCGATCAGATCATGGTGATCGCTCCGGAGCTGCCCACCAGAGCCCACTGGCTGGTCTCGGACACAGACAAGGCACGCATGGCCGCCGATGACCGGCTGGCCACTGTTCTCGGAGATCTCGAGGAGCTCGGCCAGGAGGCTCGCGGCGCTGTGGGAGCCGACGATCCGCTGTTGGCATTCTCGGATGCGATCGAAGACTTCCGCCCCGATCACATCCTGATCGCCCTGCGCGGCCCCCGGGACGTGGGATGGCAGGAGCACGGCTTGCTCGACGACGTGTTGAAACGCTTCGGACTGCCGATCACCGTCTTCGCGGCGTGAGGTCCGCCTAGCAGATCGGGCTGGGTGGCGCCAGGCGGACAACAGCGGCAGCGCACCAGTTCCGTCGCCCAGGCTGCTACCGTCCCGCCCCGTTAGGCCGGTTGATCCGGCAAAGATGTGCCAAGCAGCTCGGAGTCGTTGCAGATCGCATCCTCCGTGCCCGCAGCACAGGTAAGAGGAGGCGAGATGCCTACCGGAACCGTCAAGTGGTTCAGCAACGACAAGGGCTATGGGTTCATCACACCCGACGATGGCTCTAACGACGTATTCGTCCATTTCAGCTCGATCGAGGGCGACGGCTACCGCTCGCTCGAGGAGGGCGCAAAGGTCGAGTACGAGACCGAGCAGGGCCCGAAGGGCCCGGCCGCGACCGGGGTCAAGCAGGTCGCTTAGGGAGCCTCAAAGCTTCTGAATCGCTCGAAAGCGGCCCCTCGCGGGGCCGCTTTCTTTATGGCGGTGCTCCGCCGGCGGTGGTAGACCTGCCCAAGGTGTCCGTCTTCTGCCTGATCCATGGCGCCTGGCACGAGCCCTCGTGCTGGGATGAGCTGACGCCGCTGCTCAGGCAGCGCGGCCATCGGGTTCTGGTCCCCGACCTCCCGTTGCAGGATCCGGAGGCCGGGTTCGACCAGCGCATCCGGCCGGCCCTGGAGGCGATCGATGAGATTGACGGTCGCCTGGTCATCGTCGGACACTCTCAGGGGACCGCTTATTCATCACTTCTCGCGGCTGCGAGGCCTGACGCCCTCCTCATTCATCTTTGCCCCAGGCTGGGTGGAATCGAGCCGCCGCCAGACTCGCCCGAGATCTTCCGGCACGGGATTCCGTTCCCGGAAGTGCGCTCCGACGGCACCAGCGTCTGGGATGAGGAAGTGGCGCTCGAGGCGCTTTACCGCCGGGTGCCCCCGCCGAGGGCCAGCATGATGGCCGGGCGGCTGCGACCCATGGCCATGCCGAGAGGCGAATACCCGCTCAGCGCCCACCCGGACAACGAGACCGTGTTGATCTATGCGGCAGACGACGAGTTGTTCCACCCCGACTGGGAGCGGTTCATGGCGCATGAGCAGATCGGCGTCGAGCCAATCGAGATCCCAGGCGGACACTTCCCGATGGTCGAGGATCCCGACGCACTCGCCGAGCTCCTCGATCGCGTCGCCACCGGCTAGCGGTGCGTCACGCCCTCACTGACGAAGTTCGCCCGGAGCGGCTCGGTGACCATTACGTCGGCAAGGGCTTCGTCGATCGCCTCCTGGGTGTCCCGCGAGAGCTTCACCCCTGAGGCCTCGGCGTTCGAGCGCACCTGCTCCGGGCGCGTCGCACCGGTGATCACCGAGGCGAGCTTGTCCTGGCGAAGGCACCAGGCGAGCGCCATCGCCGGCATGCTGAGCCCGGCCCCCTCGGCTATGGGCACCAGCCGCTGGACCGCCTCGTAGACCTCGTCCGAGCGATAGCGGTCCATCGCCCAGTTCATCGCGTCCGAGGCCGCCCGCGAGTCGGGCGGCGGTGGCTCGCCGGGCCTGTACTTGCCGGTCAGCACCCCCTGAGCGAGGGGGGACCAGACGATTTGTGAGATGCCGCGCTCCTCACAGAAGGCGATCAGCTCGGCTTCGGGCGCGCGCCAGATCATGTTGTACTGGGGCTGGGAGGAGACGAACTTCTTGGTGTTCGGGACCTCGAGTGAGGCCTCGATCTGCTCTACGGTCCACTCGCTGAAGCCGATCTCGCGGGCCTTGCCTGCCTCGCTGACCTCGGTGAGCGCTTCCATCGTCTCTTCGATCGGGACGTCCGGGTCGGGGCGGTGACACTGATAGAGATCGACGTAGTCGGTCTGGAGCCGCTCCAGGGAGGCGTCGATCTGCTTGTGGATCTGCTCGCGGGAGAGGCCGCGGTCCTCGTCGTCGTCAGACATCTGGAAGAAGACCTTGGTCGCGAGGACGAACGAGTCCCGGTCGTAGTTCTTGAGGATCTCGCCCCACGCCGACTCCGCGGCGCCCTGGCCGTAGACGTTGGCGGTGTCGAAGAAGTTGATCCCGACATCGAAAGCCGCACGGGTGCAGGCCTCAGTTCGCTCTCGCTCGACCCCACCCGCGTAGGTGAGCCAGGAGCCGAGCGAGATCTCAGAGACCTCGATGTCAGAGTCGCCGAGCCTGCGGAACTCCACGCCGCCACCCTACCCAAGCCCGGCGCCCGGCAATCCGGCCCGGCTCAAGGATTGGACTGGCACGG
>DATDJZ010000049.1:0-2863 GCA_036520315.1 Solirubrobacterales bacterium
CTCGGCCGCCATGACGTGATCTCGGCTGGTGACCTCGGCATCAGGCGGGCGATCCAGGTCGCATATGGGATGGACGACCTGCCTGGGCCGGAGGACATCGACCGGATAGCTGAGCCATGGCGACCCCATCGGACGCTGGCCGGCCTCTATCTGTGGCGGTCGCTTTCCAACACGCCCGTGCAGGACAACCCGAAGTAACGTCGGTCACGCCTTGGGCGCCCTGGACCGCATCTCCATCGCCGCGATCGGGGATACCCCGGCCGAGCTCGCCGAGCAGGCGAGCTCCGCCGAGGCCGCGGGCATCGATTGCATCTGGGCCCCCGAGCTGTTTCGCAGCTCGGTCACCCAGGCGACCTGGCTGGCCGCGAAGACCGAGAGGGTCGACGTCGGCACCGGCATCGCCTGGGCGTTCACCCGCAGCGCGTTCATCCTCGCCGTGACCGCCCTGGACATCGACGAGATGGCGGGTGGGCGCTTCCGGCTCGGGCTCGGCGCGGGAGTGAAGCGCCTCAACGAGACGTGGCACTCCGTCGACTACGGCAAGCCCGCCCCTCACCTGCGGGAGATGATCGAGGCGACCCGGCTGATCATGGAGAAGGCCCCAACCGGCGAGCCGATCCGCTACGAGGGCGAATACCAGGACATCGACATCAAAGGCTGGTTCAGGCCCCACAAGCCGGTGCGAGAGCGGGTGCCGATCTACGCCGCCGCGATGCGCGAGGGGATGTGCCGGATGGCGGGCGACGTCGCCGACGGGCTGATCGGCCACCCGATGTGCCCTGTGCGCTGGCTCGACGAGGTCGTTGTGCCGAGCTTCGAGACCGGCCTGCAGCGCTCAGGCCGGCAGCAATCCGACCTCGACTTCATCCCCACCGTGACCACCGTCATCGACGATGACGAGGCCCGCGCGCTGGACGCGGCCCGCCGCACGATCGCCTTCTACTCCACGGTCCGCACCTACAAGCCGCTCTGGGAGATGCACGGATTCGCCGACGCCGCCGCGGCGGCCGGCGATGCCTTCCGCAGGGGCGACCTGGCGGCCGTCCCCGAGCAGATTCCGGACGAGATGGTCGAGGCCTACACGGCGGCGGGACCGCTGGACAAGGTCCGCGAGCGGGTCGCAGAGGTCGCCGAGCGCGGCGACGGCGTCTTCCTCACGCCGGCCACCTACTTCATCCCGCCCGAGCAGATCGGCGAGTACCAGGCTCGGATCGTCGAGAGCTTCGCTCCGGCTTCGACCTAGGCCCGAAGGCCCTCAACGAACGCCTTCAGCTTGCCCAGGTCGCGGAGCGGTGCGCCGTGGCCGAAGCAGACCAGGTCGGGATCGAGGGCTGCGAGTTTCTTTGCCGACTCCCGATTCCGCACTGGGTCCGGCGTCAGCGCGGGCTTGGGCTCGTGGAGGCCGGGGATACCCGTGTACTGATCCATGTTGGCCAGGACGTCGCCGATGATCAGCACCCGGTCGGATTTGCGCCAGAAGACGACGTGCCCCGCCGAGTGCCCTGGCGCGTCGATCACCTTGAACCCGCCAACCTCGTCGCCGTCCCCGATGACCGTGTCGACCTTGTGTCCCGGGCCGTGGAAGATCCGCCAGAAGAAGTGCGCCATGAACTTGTCGGGCTGGCGCTCATAGATCAGATTTGGATCCTCGGCGGCCGGCACATCGAGCTCCGGACATAGGAAGGGATGCCGAGCTTCTCGCAGACGTCGCGGCTCGCGCCCTGGTGGTCGGGATGGGCGTGCGTCAGGGCGTGGGCGGTGACCTCGTGGCCGTCGAGTTGCTTCAGGATGCGGCCGGCCGACTGGCGGCAGCCGGCATCGATCAGGACGTCTCCGGTGAGGTAGGCGTTGACGGCCCAGGGCAGCCCAGGCAGGCACTTGATGTGCAAGACACCGTCGGCGAGCTCCTTCATCAATGCGCGATCCCGGTGCCGCCCCGCGGATCCCCGCTGTGCTCCGCGAGCTCGTTCAAACGAGCGATCTGAGTCTCACCTTCGCGCCTCACCGGATCGTCCTCTGGCAGGCCCTCGATCAACCGCCTGATCCTGTTGCGCACCTGAAGTGCGAAGTGCGGGGTGGAGGGTCCGGCCAGTGCACGTATGTCCTCGACGGTCACCGGCCTCGTCAGCCGGTCGGGTCGCTCCGCCTCGCTCACTTCTGGCCTCTCTGGGGAGCCGGGTTCGGCTCGCTCTCGGCACCGCCGGGTTGGACGCCGCCGCCGCCGGCGGTGCCTGGGCCAGCGGCGTTGCCGACCGGCGCGAGCTCCGCCAGCTCGTCCACCTCCGCCTGAACCTGTCCTCCGATCGCGGTCGCGTCGCCCATCAGCCAGA
The DNA here is from genome assembly GCA_036520315.1 of Solirubrobacterales bacterium. Classification (GTDB taxonomy): domain Bacteria; phylum Actinomycetota; class Thermoleophilia; order Solirubrobacterales; family 70-9; genus DASUPK01. Next base: position 2,331 of record DATDJZ010000049.1, read on the forward strand.
CGTGGTTGTACACGGCCCGGGTCGGATCCGTCGCGTAGCCCGGCTTGATATCGAGAAGGAAGCTGCGGACGTCGGGCGGCAGGGCGTCCGCGGTGTCGGTGATGAGCAGCGGCCCCCACTTTCCACTCGACGCAAGAGACGCCGCGGCCGCTGCGTCCAGCGGCCGATCCGAATTGGCGAGCTCCATGCCGTGGCCGGGATCGTTGATGTTCCAGCCGAAGGTGCCGTCCGTGTAGCGGGCGAAGAGGAGGCTGTTCTGAACGACGCCGGTGGCGCCGACGCGCTGCACGCTCGCGGAGACCCTGGCGATCTGCGAAAGGGCGTCCTTGGAGATCACGGACTCGGGCCCGAGCACGTAGACGGTTGCCGCCGCGTGGCGCCGCAGCGCGGCAAGCGTCGCCGACGGGACCTGGTTGCGGCCGCTGAACAGAACGGGATCGCCGGACCGGGCCGCCCAGGCCGCGGCGGGCATGGCGTAGCCGGCCTCGTCGAGGCTGACGATCACGACGTGCTCCGGCTCGCGCTTCAGCAGC
>DATDJZ010000050.1:0-14435 GCA_036520315.1 Solirubrobacterales bacterium
GTCGCCGACGATTCCGAGACGGTGCTGCTGATGCTCGAGCGCCGGCTGGAGATGGAGGGCTACGACGTGGTCACCGCGACCGACGGCTTCGAGGCCCTGGAGCGGCTCCGGGAGGCCGGCTCACAGAAGCCCGACGTGATCCTGCTCGACGCGATGATGCCCAACATGTCCGGCACCGAGGTGCTCGAGCAGCTGCGCATTCAGGGCTCGAAGATCCCCGTACTGATGATCTCCGCACACCTCGACGCCCAGGAGCCGGACAGGATGCGCTCCCTCGGCGCCTCCGACTGCATCCCCAAGCCTTTCGAGTGGGAGGACCTGATCGGCAAGATCGAGGAACTCGCCGGGAACCCGGCTTCTGACGGGGATTCGAGCCCCGACGGCGATTCGAGGCCCGACGGAGCCTAGCTCCGGGCGATCTCCATCCGGATCTGCTTGCCCTTCAGCTTCGTCCCGTCGAGGTACTCCACGGTTCGCTCCGCCTGATCGGCGGCCACCTCGACGAAGGAGAAGCGATCCAGCACCTTGATTGACCTGATCGCCTCCTGCGGGATGACCGCGCCCTCGACGAGCGCCCAGTTGAGGTCCTCCTCGCTGATCCCCCCGCGCCGGCCGCGGTTGACGAAGAGCTTCACCGTCCCGTTGGCGGGCTCCGGTGGCGGCCCCTCGCGGTGCCTGGGCGGCGGAGCGTGCTCGAGCCGCTCCTCGGGTGGCTCCCACTCGCCGATATGGACCTTCACCACTCGCTCGATCTCCTTCATCTCCCCGTCCTGCTTGGAGGTGACGAAGGTGATCGCCCTACCGGTTCGCCCGACCCGCCCCGTCCGGCCGATGCGGTGGACGTAGACCTCCGGGTTGTTCGGCATGTCGTAGTTGATGACGTGGGTCACGTGCTCGATGTCGAGGCCGCGGGCGGCGATGTCGGTGGCCACCAGAAGCGGCGTCTTGTGCTCCTTGAACGAGATCATCACCCCGTCCCGCTGGCCCTGGCTGAGGTCGCCGTGCAGGGCCTTGACGCGCAGGCCATCGTCGGCGAGCTGCTTGCCCAGGCGCGCCGCCCCGATCTTGGTCCGCACGAAGATGATCGCCTGCTCCGGCTCCTCCGCCCTCAGGACCTGCTCGAGGCGCTCGAGCTTCTTGCGCGGCTCGACCTTCACGTAGGCCTGCTCCACCGAGTCGACGGTGAGCTTGCGCGGAGTGACGCGGATCGTGACCGGGTCGTACATGTACTGCTCGGCGAGCTTGGCGACGGGACCGGGAATCGTGGCCGAGAAGAGCAGGGTCTGGCGCCCACTGGGACACATGCGCAGGATCCGCTCGACATCCTCGATGAAGCCCAGGTCGAGCATCTCGTCGGCCTCGTCGAGGACGACGTAGCGCGCCGCCGTCAGCACCAGCGACTGGCGCGAGATCAGGTCCATCATCCGGCCGACTGTGGCGACCACGATCTGTGCGCCGGACCGCAGGCGCGCCTGCTGGTCCCGGATCGGGGCGCCGCCGAAGATGGCCACCACGTTCACCTTCTCGAGATGTTCGGCGTAGGCGCGCAGCGCCTGGGTGACCTGGATGCAGAGCTCCCGGGTGGGCGTCAGGACGATCGCCTGTGTCTCCTCGTTCTCCGGGTCGATGTACTCGAGCATCGGCAGGCCGAAGGCCGCGGTCTTGCCGCTGCCGGTCTGCGCCTGGCCGATTACGTCATGGCCGTTGAGCAGCTCCGGGATTGCCTGTGCCTGGATCGGCGTCGGCTCGACGTATCCGAGCTCATCCAGCGTCCGCAGCAGGCCCTCGGACAGGCCGAGCTCCGAGAAGGAGGTCGTTGCCGGCACATCACGGGTCGCGCTGTCGCGCGCCCTCGCATCAACGGCTTCGTCGTTCATCAAGCGGAGGGGTCGAGCAGGAGCTTGCCGGTGGTGCGGCGCTCCTGGATGTCCTTGTGGGCTTGCGCGGCCTCGCTGAGGGGGTAGACGCCGCCGATCACGACCTCGAGATCGCCCGCAACCACCGCGCCCAGCAGGTCGGCGATCATCGACCCAAGCAACTCGCGGCGCTGCGCGATCAGGGGCACCAGCCAGAACCCCATCACCGACTTCGAGGTCTGCAGCAGGTAATTCGTTGCGACATGGTTGGGATGGCGAGCAGCGTTCCCGAAGACCACGATCCGGCCGAGCGAGCCAAGCGCTCCCAGCTCGGCCTCGAACCCAGTGCCGCTCATGTGCAGCACCACGTCGACCCGCTCCCCTTCGTTCGCCTCGAGGATCGCTTCCTTCAGGTCGTCGGCTCGAGAGTCGGCGGTCGCATCCGCCCCGAGGCGCTCACAGAGGGCGTGCTTCTCCCCACTGGAGGCGAGCGCGATCACCTTCGCGCCCGCTCGTTTGGCGAGCTGCACCGCCAGGCTTCCCGTGCCCCCGGCAGCGGCCTCGATCACGACCGTCTCCCCCTTCTCGACGTGGGCGCAGAAGTGAAGGAGAGCGTGGGCGGTGAGCCCCTGCAGAAGAAGGCCGGCGGCCTGCTCGTCGCTGACCTCATCGGGAAGCGGCACCAGCCAGGGCTCCGGGACAGCGACCTTCTGGGCGTAGCCGCCTCCCGCCATGATCGCGGCGACCCGGCGCCCGTCGGGTGTCGTCCCGCTGATCTCACCGCCGGGAATCATGGGCAGGCTCTGCTCGGCCAGATAGTCGTTGCGGATCTGGTGGGTGTCCGCGAAGTTCATCCCGGCGCGAATGACATCCACAACGACCTGTCCGTCGCCCGCTTCCGGGTCCGGCAGATCCACGAGCTCGAGCACCTCTGGCCCGCCGAACTCCTCAATCTGAATAGCCTTCATCGCATCAGGATATGTCGCTCGCCGTCGTAGGGTCGATTGCCTTTGATTCCGTGCGCACTCCCTTCGGGGAGCGCGATCGGATGCTGGGCGGTTCCACCGTCCATTTCAGCCTGTCCGCGAGCTTCTTCACCGAGGTCCGCGTCGTGGGACCGGTCGGCGACGACTTCGGCGATGCCGAGCTCAAGGTGCTCCAGGACCGCGGCGTGATCACCGACGACATCGAGCGGGTTGAGGGTGGCGAGACCTTCTTCTGGCGCGCCCACTACGAGTACGACATGAACATCGCCCACACCGACGACACCCAGCTCAACGTCTTCGCCGACTTCGACCCGAAGCTCTCGAAGGCCTCGAAGAAGGCGGACCTCCTCTTCCTGGGCAACATCGACCCCGAGCTGCAGCGCAGGGTCAGGGAGTCGTGTGAGGCGGAGTTCGCCGGACTCGACTCGATGAACTTCTGGCTGGAGCAGCAGCGGGAGTCCCTCGTGGCCGCCATCGCCGAGGTCGACTGCCTGCTGCTGAACGACGCGGAGATCCGCGAGCTGACAGGCGAGCCCAACCTGGCACGGGCGGCCCGCGCCGCGATGGAGATGGGGCCTGGGGTGATCGTGGCCAAGCGGGGCGAGTACGGCGCCGCCCTCTTCACCAGCGACGACTTCTTCGCGATACCCGGTTACCTGCTCGAGGAGGTCCAGGATCCCACGGGCGCGGGCGACTGCTTCGCGGGGGGCTTCCTCGGCTACCTCGACAGCCGCCGGGCTGCGGGCGACTCCCTGCTGGATCCCACGATCCTCCGCCAGGCGATGGCCTACGGCTCCGTGCTCGCGTCCTTCAACGTCGAGGACTTCGGCACGGAGCGGATCCAGTCGCTGACGCGCGAGGAGATCGAGGCACGCCTTCGCGACTTCCGCCGGATCACGAACTTCGAGATCGATTCGGCTCCGGCGAGCTAGTCTCCTCCGCCTCGAGGTCCTTCACCGGGCGAGCATACGGTCGACTCACCCATGCCCGAACTGACGCCACCAGTCTCGGCCGAGGACCACGTCGACGGGCCCGAGCGCGCCGAGCTCGAGCTGGTTCGTCGCGCAGTCGCTGCTGGCTGCACTCGAGGCTTCCGCTGGACCCTGAGCGCAGCTCAGTATCGGATCACGACCAGGCCGATCGAGAGCACGACCACCGCCCAGGAGAGGCCGCGCAACGACCCATCGAGCGGTCCCGCGATCTCGGCGGCCGTCAGCGGGATGACCGTCCCGTCCTCAAGACGTTGCTCGCCGTTGATCGAGACGGTCTTCCGGCGAAGCCGCCGGACCGGCGTCGAGAGGCGGCGCTGAACGCTGGTGAGCCCGAAGCAGCCCATCGTCACCAGGACACCGGCCACGACCGTCTTCGCCGAGCCGAACGACAGCGTGTTGACCCACCACGAGGTGAGCGCCGGAAAGCCACCCCAGGCGGCGGCCAGCCAGAAGTCGGTGTGAAACCGGCCCTCGAAGAGCTCCAGGTTGTAGGCAACGACGATGAAGCCGCCCGCAACCACGAACGGGATCAGGGTCGCGGAGACGATGAAGCAGCCGGCGATCCCGATCCCGATCGCCCCGACCAGCGAGAACACAGCGAGGCCGATCAGCGTGCGGTCGGAAAGCTGGGTCTTCAGGGGGCGCCCGTTGAGCTCGTCGAGCGTGTGCGCACCGATCCCGACAGCGAGGAAGAACGCCGCCAGCGTCGAGATGAAACGGTCCGTGTGGATCGCGGTCGCCGCGGCGGCGCCAAAGGCGACGTTGGCCAGGTTCCATGCCGTGTACGGCGGATGCAGGACGGTGACGAGATCACGCCAGCCCCCTCCCCGCAGCGCGTAGAACGCAGGCCTCTCGAGCCGATCGTCAGCCACGGGTGCCCCAGATCACGACGCCGCCCCCGAAGCTCATCACCCGCGCCCGCACGTCCTCGACGCCGGCGTTTCGCCACAACTCCAGCTGGCGATCGAGCGGGAACCTCAGATAGAGGTCCTTGATGCTCGGGCCGAGAAAGCGGCCGACGACGTACCAGTCGCGCGAGATCAGCCGACCGAGGACGGGCATCACGGCGCCGGTGTAGATCCTCCAGAGGAAGCGCGCGATTGGATTCGGAGGCAGCATGAACTCGAGCGAGGCGACACGCCCACCCGCTTTCACGACCCGGGCCAGCTCGCTGAGGGTTGCCTGAGGATCCTCGACGTAGCGCAGCAGGTAGGTGAAGGTCAGGTGGTCGAACTCACCGTCTTCGAAGGGCAGGGACTCCGCTTCCCCCCGGACCAGCTCGATGCGCGCTGCCAGTCGCGGATCGCGATCGAGCTTCGCCTTGGCGCCGGAGAGCATCTCCGGGCTCTGATCGAGCCCGACCACCGAGCAGCCGTAGCGGCGAACGAGGGCCGTCGCAACCATCCCTGTGCCGGTCGCCACATCGAGCACGCGATCCTCCCCGCCGGCCGCGATCTCGCCGACCATCGCGCGCCGCCAGCGCGGATCCTGCCCGAAGCTGAGCAGGGCGCCCGCGAGGTCGTAACGCCGGGGTAGACCGGCGAACAGGCGGAGTGTCTCGTTCTTGCTCGGTCGGTTTGCCGGCAACGCCACCGTGAGAAGATATGGGGCGTGGGGCGGCGTACGAGCAAGGAGGTCTGATGGCGACGAAGCAGGAGACTGAGCAGCCTCAGGTGGACGGTTCCCAAGACGGCGCAACCGGCGGCGACACGCTCAGCGTCACCGACAACCGCACCGGCAAGGGCTACGAGATCGAGATCAGCGACGGGACCATCAAGACGATGGACCTGCGGCAGATCAAGGTCTCGGACGACGACTTCGGCCTGATGGGCTACGACCCGGCCTTCACCAACACCGCGTCCTGCCGTTCCGCGATCACCTACATCGACGGCGAGGCCGGCATCCTCCAGCACCGCGGCATCCCGATCGAGCAGCTCTGCGAGCAGTCGACCTACCTCGAGGTCGCCTACCTCCTGATCTTCGGCGAGCTTCCCACCCCGGCCCAGCTCGAGCGCTGGATCTTCGACGTCACCCACCACACCTTCGCGCACGAGGACATCAAGAAGTTCAACGAAGGCTTCCGCCACGACGCCCACCCGATGGGAATGCTGCTCGCAAGCGTCGGCGCCCTCTCCACTTTCTATCCGGACGCCAAGCACATCGACGACCCGGAGGAGCGCTACATGGCGGCGATCAGGCTGATCGCCAAGGTCCCGACCCTCGCCGCCTGGGCTTACCGGCACAGCATGGGCCTCCCCTACGTCTATCCAGACAACGAGCTCTCCTACCCCGAGAACTTCCTCTCGATGCTGTTCAAGATGGAGAACACTTTCGAGCCCGACCCGCGCCTGGCGAAGGCGCTGGACGTGCTCTTCATCCTGCACGCGGACCACGAGCAGAACTGCTCCACGAACGCGGTTCGCTCGGTGGGCTCCTCGGGCGTCGATCCCTACTCGGCCGTCGCCGGCGGGGTGGCGGCGCTCTACGGCCCGCTGCACGGCGGCGCCAACGAGGCGGTGCTGCGGATGCTTCGCCGGATCGAGACCGTGGACAACATCCCGGACTTCCTCCAGGGCGTCAAGAACCGCGAAGAGAAGCTGATGGGCTTCGGCCACCGGGTCTACAAGAACTACGACCCGCGGGCGCGGATCATCAAGAAGCACGTCGACGAGGTGCTCGAGGCGACCGGCGACAACCAGCTGCTCGACATTGCGACGGAGCTCGAGAAGCGAGCGCTCGACGACGACTACTTCACCTCGCGCAAGCTCTACCCGAACGTCGACTACTACTCCGGGTTGATCTACGAGGCGATGGGGATCCCCACCGACATGTTCACGGTGATCTTCGCCATCCCGCGCACCTCGGGCTGGGTAGCCCAGTGGATGGAGCAGAACGAGGACCCGGACCTGAAGATCGCGCGGCCGCGCCAGATCTACACCGGGGAGCACGATGTCGACTACACCCCGCCCGAGAAGCGCGACGGCCCGGAGAAGATCACGGGCCCGCCGGCGAAGCGGCCGAAGCGCCCGCGGCGCGGCGCCTAGGCGACAGAGGCGGGCTTCGCGCGCCCCATCAGGGGTCGCCAGGACCTGGATCATCGACCTTCGTCTCGCGCATGCAGCAGGTCGCGCCAGTTCTGGACGATGCCGCGATCAGCCCCCAGAGTCGAAAGGCCTCGCGAACGACCTCGACGTTCTCCCTCGTCATCGCGGCGCAGTATCCCAGGCTAGTCTCCGTGCCCGTGAGCTGGAAGGTCACGGTCCGGCACGGGTCCAATGTCGGAAGGGAGAAGTTCGCGACGCTCGACGAGGCGATCGCCGACGCCCGCCGCCGGGTCGAGGAGATCAGGCGCGAGGGTGGTCTCCCGCCGATCAGCGTGTTCCGGACACACACTCCCGACCAGCGTGTCCACGCCCGCATCGAGATCTCGGGCCCCGGCCTCATACGCGCACCCGAGGGCGGCATCGACGTGATGGGGGACGGCAAGGCGATCGCCTACACCGGCGCGGTGCGCAAGGAGCAGATCGACGCCGACTCGCTGGGTGACGCCTTCGAGCGGCTGCGAAACGCCCTCGCGCCCTGACTCCCACGGGTCCGCGCGGATCGAATACTGCCGCTGAGGCAAACGGCACGCGCGGCTAATCTGCCGCCGATGGCCGAGAGCGTCGAGGTCGGACGGCGGGTGCGCCTGCCGAATGGGGCGGAGCGCCCCATCCAGGTCTTCATCAACGGCAAGCAGCAGACGGAGGGCTCCGACTACACGGTGCATGGACGCGAGATCGTCTTCTCCCGGCCGCTGGTCAAGGAACAGGTGAGCAGCGGGCGCTGGCTGGCGATGACGCTCGGCCTATTCGGCAGCTACGGCAAGAACGAGTCCGTCGACGTCCACTTCCGGCGGGGAGGCAAGGTCCAGGTGATCTCCGACGCCAAGGTCGTGGGGGACTGATGCGCGTCTGCCTGATGATCGAGGGACAGGAATCCGTCTCGTGGGAGGAGTGGCGCGCCCTCGCCAAGGCGTGTGAGGAGAGCCCGATCGAGGCCCTGTTTCGCTCCGACCACTACCTCTCGGTGATGGGCCGTAGTGACCGCGGCGCGCTCGACGCCTGGGCGACGATCGCCGGGCTGGCGGCGATCACCTCGGAGCTCCGCCTCGGCACGCTCGTTTCGCCCGCCACGTTCAGGCATCCCTCCGTGCTGGCCAAGAACGTCGTCACCGCCGATCACATCTCGGGCGGGGGCCGCATCGAGCTCGGCATGGGGACCGGCTGGCTCGAGGCCGAGCACGTCGCCTACGGCTTTCCCTTCCCGCCGCTGGGTGAGCGCTTCGAGCTGCTCGAGGAGCAGATCGAGATCGTCCGGAGCCAGTGGGACGAGACCGGTCTCGACTTCGTGGGCAAGCACTACACGGTGAGGGGCGATGCCCTGCCGAAGCCGCTCTCGACTCCGAACCTGATCGTGGGGGGCCGGGCGAGGCCCCGCAGCCTGCGGCTCGCCGCCCGCTGGGCCGATGAGTACAACCTGGTGATGATGACCGCGGAGGAGTGCGCCGAGGCGATCCCACTGGTCAAGGAGGCGTGGCGGGCGGCGAGCCGCCCCGAGCCGGTGATCTCGCTGATGACGAGCTGCATCATCGGCTCGGATGAGGTCGACCTGCTCGAACGCGCCCACGCCGTCGCGGAGGTGCGCGGGGACGACGCGACCGACCCCGAGGCCTACCTCGAGGCGGAGCGCCCGAACTCCCTGGTCGGCACGGTCGCCCAGATCCGGGAGCAGCTCTCGGAGCTGGAGGGGATCGGCGTGCAGAGGGTCATGCTCCAGTACCTGACTCACCGCGACCTCGACGGCGTCGACTACATCGCCGAGCTCGCCGAGGGCGGCTAGTCGTTCTACCTAACGCTGCGGAACAGGTCCGTTATCCAGATTCTGAGGTCGTTGCCGAGCGCGGTCAGATCGGGCTTCGCCGACGTGTCGAGCGCGTCGGAAGCGAGCTGCCGCGCGGCGTAGACCACACCGATGTACGCGCTCCACGACTGGGAGGGCCGGCCGTCGTCTGAAGCCCGCGCATCCTCCTCGCGAATGAACTTGGCGAACAACGTCAGGGAGTCCCGCCGCCGGGCGCGCGCAGAGGCCCCGAGTGCGTCGATCTCCACCTGGTAGGCGCGCGCCACCACGAGGTCCTCCTGCAGGGTGGCGAGGTACGCGTCGAGCAGGGCGGCCGTGTATCCGGGACGGTCATCGGGCGTGACGTCGACAGCGACCATCTTCTGCAGGAGCACGCTGATGAAGCGGTCGTACCCGGCGAAGATGCAGGCGTCCTTGCTCTCGAAACACCTGTAGAAGGCCTGCAGGGACACGCCCGCGCGGCTCGCGATGTCGCCTATCCCGAACCCGCGGTAGCCGCGAGCGGCGAGTAGCTCGGTGGTCGCCGCGAGCAGCCGTTCGCTCTGCGCCTCGTGGACCTGCTCCCGGCTCAGCCTGTGGCGGCCGCGGGGCAACGACTCGGGGAGCGTGAAGAACACGCCATCGGTGACGGGCGCCACCCGCGCCTTCGATGCGGTCTTGCCGGCCACCAACGATCCCTAGGGTGCGATCGGAGGGCGGTCCTGGATCTTCAGGGGAATGACGGGCGTCCCGTCGCTCCACCTGCCGAGCGAGCGATGCTGCGGCGTGTTGCCGAGCGCATAGCGGCAGTTCTTGCCTTGGTAGGCGCAGCTGCGCAGCGCGTCCCAGACCTTCCAGCAGAAGTTCCAGTCGTAGGCGTTGGCCGGGCCGAAGGTCCCGGCACCTCCGGCGCATACCCCGTGCTCCGATGAGAGCACCGGCTGGCCGTGCGGGTCGGTGTGGGTGAGCACCAGATCCTTGTTCCGATCCGGGATCTGCGAAATCAACTGGAAGACGGCGTTGCAGCTGGAGTCCGCCTTGCCAAGCTCAGAGATGACACCCTCGCCGCCGGAGTGGCACTCGAACTCGGTCTTGCGAGGAATGCCGGCCAGCGTGTCATCCAACGCGGGCTCGCCGAACCCGTTGAGCCCGCCGTCGTGGGGATCGTCCAGGAAGATCGCCCTCGGTCCCGGCAGTCCGAGCGACCGGAACCGGTTCGCCATGTTCGCGGTGACGATCCCGCCGAAGGAGAAACCGAAGTAGCTGGTCCTGCGGAGCAGCGGGTGCACTCGCGTATCGCTCGATTGCAGATAGGAGAGACCGCCGCGAATCCCGTTGACGGCGGAGTTGATGCAGGGCTCGATGTTGAAGGGGCCGGGACAGGGGGCCGCGATGCCCGTCTGCCACCTCGGGTAGATGACCACGCTGCCCCGCCGCACCGTGTGGCTGATGAAGGCGTACATCGTGTCGTAACCGGTGAACTCGCCGTACCCGTGCATGACGATCGCGAGCGGCGCCTTCCGCGGCCGCGGTCTGGTGGGCTCGAACGCGAACCAGGCGTCGTTCCCGCTCCCTCCGGCGGTCACTCGGAAGCCGCCGTGTCGATGAGCCCGTCCACCCGGGCCGCTCTTCGGCTGAGGCGGCTGCGTGACGGTCGTGGCAGACGGGGCCGACTGGGCGGTGGAGCTCCCGGCGAAGAAGCCGAGGAGGGCCACGCCGAGGGCCAGCGAGATCGCCGCAGCGGGGACCATCCGACCTCTCGCCATCGTCACTGCGGGGGCAGCTCCGTAGAGCAGGTGGGCGTGCCGGCGGCACGCTGGGCGCGGTAGTTCGGGTAGTCGCCGGCGATCTCGGCGCTGGGCAGCCGTTGGAGAGCGAGGATGGAATCTCCGGCCGCAAGCAGCTGGCTGCGCATCCGGTTGAAGTCGACCGCCTGACGACCGAAGGACGGCGCCCACAGCGACCAGGGGCCCGAGATCATCGCCAGCGTGGGGATCAGGTGCGTCTGGAAGGCGGTCCCGATCCCGCCCATCGAGCAGATCGGGGGCGCCTGCCCCGTCACGGGCGCCCCGAGACCACGCAGCACTGCCGTGTCGTCGAGATTGCGCCCCTTCGTGGCATTGACGGCAGCCTGGTGCAGGGCCTCGCTGTCGCCGGCGCCGAACAGATAGGCCTCGCCCCGCCCGGTGAAGACGAGGTGCTGCCCGGACCCGTCGGCGTCGGGCACGGGAAGGATCTCGCGCGTACCCATGTGCTCGAGCGCAAACGCGAAGGCCACGGTTCCCTCGTCGTACTGTGGATCAAGCGCGCGGGCGTACAGCTCCGTGCCGTCGCGGGCGAATCCCAGGTGGCCGCTTCCGAACTCGAACTGGAAGGTCCGCGGCCGGCATTGCTTCGGAAGCGAAGCGAGGTAGCGGGCCATCGCCAGAACGCCCGCCACACCGTTCTCCTGGACCCAGGTGACCCCGTCCGTGTGCGTCGACAGCACGATGCGCTGCGAGCTCTGCCCCCGGAGCGTGGCGATCAGGTTTCTCGTCTTCGCCCGCTTTGACGCTGCGTGGACCACGACCCGCGCGGAGCGACCGGCTGCGGCGAGCCCCTTCAGCTGCGTCCCCTGGTCGGCCCCCACGAACAGGCCGGGCAGCTTGTAGTGGGTTCCGTCATGCGGGTCCCAGTAGCCGCGGACCTGCTTGCGAGGCACGTCGAAGGCGAAGATCAGGCTGGCTGCCCCGGCGGTGCCGGCCGCGAACATGTCCTTGTTGAGCGGAGCGAGATACGGCCGGGCGTAGTCACCCGTTTGCGACGCTAAGTCGGGTGTGATGTAGAGGGAGAGGAACTGGATGCCGGCGGACGGGATGGACGCTTGCGGGAAGTCCCGGATCACCACCTTCCCGGCGGAGTTCGCGGCCGTGATGGGCTGGTCGGGAGGGAGGTAGACCAGCGGGCCCCCGGATCCACGATCGTTGGTCGGCCTCGAGTAGGGGACCGCCCCCGCCACGGGGATCCTGGAACTCGAGCCGCGGGCATTCAGCAGCCTGAGCTCGCCCGCACGTGCGAGGTCTCGGCCCGGGCCGTTCTTCACCGGCGTCGTGGGCTGCCAGCCGCGGACGAAGTAGGGGTCCGAGCGGACCCTGATCCCGCGGATTCGCTTGAGGCGGCTCTCGAGCCAGCCGAGCTCCTGATTGTGGGACCTGCTCCCCGCGTTCCGGAGCTGGCCGAAACCGACGACCTTGCCCATCGTCGCGCGCAACTGTGCCGCTCTGGCGAAGGCACGGTTCCCGACCGTGATCGGGCAGCTCGCAGCCGCCGCCGGCTGCGCAGCGATCGCCATCAGTACCAGCGCGACGGCACCCGCCGCCGCGCTCACAGCCACAAACCTCCTACCCATTGGCGTAAACGGTATTACTTTTAGGCGGGAATCGGTGTGCCCGACCCGAGGCCGGAGAGCTCGGCGACCCGCTCGCGGTGATCGCGTGGGGTGCCCAGCATGCGGCCGGCGACGCGGCCGCGCTTGAGCCAGAACTGCAGGTCGTGCTCCCAGGTGAAACCGATGCCGCCGAGCACCTGGAGGGCCGATGCGGGGACCTCCCAGCCCGCGTCGGAGGCGCGGGCACCGGCCATCGCGGCCGCCATCGGCAGCGACTCGGGCTCGGCATCGGCGGTCCAGGACGCGTAGTACGTCAGTGACCGGGCCTCCTCGGTGGCGAGCAGCATCGTCGCGATGCGATGGCTGACTGCCTGGTAGGCCCCGATCGGCCGTCCGAACTGCTGGCGCTCGCGGGCGTACTCAGTGGCCATCTCGAGCGTCCGCTGCGCGATGCCGGTCAGCTCGGCCGCGATCGCGACGGCGAGCCGGTCGCGACCCGCATCGGCGTCGCCCGGCAGCCGCTCGCCGGCCGCCTCGGAGACGAGGCCGTATGAGCGGGTTGCGTCGATCGCCTCGAACGGCTCGAAATCGACCTCCGAGGGCGGCGCGAGCAGCGCGCCCTCGCCGTCGAAGGTGACCACCACGTCGGCCGTCGGCAGATCGCAGAAGAGCGTGCTCTGGCCCTCGGCGAACCCGCCGAAGGACCCGGTGGCCTCGCCGGAGGCGAGCTTCGGCAGCCACTCCGAGCGCTGCCCGTCCGACCCGGCGGCCGAGATCACCAGCGCCGCGCCGGCGCTGCCGAGCAGGGGGGTCGGTGCGCATGCGATCCCGCTCTCCTCGAACAGCACGGCGAGCTCGACCATGCCGAGGCCCTGCCCCCCGTCCTCCTCGGCGATCGCGATGCCCGGCCAGCCGAGCTCGGAGATCTCCTTCCAGAGCCCGTCGTCGTAGCCGCGGGCCTCGGCGAGCTCGCGCACCTTCTCCGGCTTGAAGCGGGAGGCGAGGAACTCGTGCGCCGTGCGCTTGATCTCCTGCTGTTCGTCGTTCAGGTCGAAGTTCATCCCTTATCTCAGTCGAGGTAGGCCGAGCACGCGCTCGGCGATGATGTTCTTGAGCACCTCGGTGGTGCCGCCCTCGATCGAGTTGGCGCGAGAGCGCAGGAAGCGATAGCTCCAGTCGGTGCCGACGCGCATCCCCTCGGGGCCGAGGACGTCGTTGCCGAGCTCGGTGAGGGCCTGGTTGTAGTCGGCCCACTCCCACTTGCTCAGCGAGCCCTCGGGACCGGGAATGCCGGTCTTCATCGTCTGGGTGAGGGCGCGGAGCGACCCCAGGCGCATGGCCTCGATGCCGATCCGCAGCTCGGCGATCTTCTGGCGGATGATGGGGTCGCCTTCGAGCCCGCGCTCACGCACGATCGCGATCAGGTCCTCCATCGTCCGCATCAGCCCCAGCACGGCCGCGGCCCCGAGGCCGGCGCGCTCGAACATCAGCGTCGTGATCGCGACCTGCCAGCCGCCGCCCACCTCGCCGACGACGTTCTCGTCGGGGATCTCGGCCTCCTCGAGGAAGATTTCGTTGAACTCCGCCTCGCCGGTGATCTGGCGCAGTGGCCGAACCTCGACGCCGGGCTGGTCCATGTCGAGCAGGAAGTAGGTGATCCCCTTGTGCTTCGGGGCGTCCTGGTCCGAGCGGGCGAGGAGCATGCACCACTTCGCCTCGTGGGCGTAGGTCGTCCAGACCTTCTGGCCGGTCACCTTCCAGGTGCCGTTCGTCTTCACCGCGCGGGTCTTGAGCGAGGCGAGGTCCGAACCGGACTCGGGCTCGGAGAAGCCCTGACACCAGATCTCGTCCCCGGAGAGGATCGGCTCGAGGTAACGCTCCTTCTGCTCCTCGTTGCCCTGCGCGATCACCACGGGACCGCCCATGACCAGGCCGAGGACGTTCGCCGGCGCCGGGACCCGCTGTCGGGCGAGCTCCTCGTTGAAGATCGACTGCTCGATCAGGGTGGCGCCCTTGCCCCCGTAGTCCTCCGGCCAGGAGATCCCGGCCCAGCCCGCCTCGTGCATCTTCTTCTGCCAGGAGCGGCGGAACTCGAACTCGGCGGCGTCGTCACCCTCGGGCGCCGGCCCGGGATGGTTCTCCTCCAGCCAGCTCCGCACCTCGTCCCTGAAGGCGGCCTCCGACTCAGTGAGGCTCAGGTCCACGGCGCCAGCGTATCTGACTGGCCGACTGGCCAGTCAGGCTCAGCCGACGACGAACGTGTAATCGGGCTGGACTCGGCCGTCCTCGGCGAGGATGAGGAAGCAGAGCCCGACGGCGAACCGCTCACCGCCCTCGGCGATCGCCTCCCAGT
>DATDJZ010000051.1:0-3234 GCA_036520315.1 Solirubrobacterales bacterium
AGCTCCTCGAGGTAGGCGCTGCGAGCAGCGGGCGTGCCCAGACTGCCGAGGCGCAACCGGACTTCCTCGACGCCGAGCTCGCCGAAGAGGTCGCTCGCCAGGACGATCATCTCCGCGTCGACGAGCGGCGAGTCCGAGCCGATCGCCTCGGCGTCGATCTGCGTGAACTGGCGGTAGCGGCCCGCCTGCGGGCGCTCGTGGCGGAAGAAGGGGCCCTCGGTCCAGAGCTTCACCGGCTGCGCGAGAGTCTGCATGCCGTGCTCGAGGTAGGCGCGGCAGATCGAAGCGGTGGCCTCGGGCCGCAGCGTCAGGGAGCGCCCACCCTGGTCCTCGAAGGTGAACATCTGCTTCTGGACGATGTCGGTGGACTCGCCGACCCCGCGCGCGAAGAGGTCGGTGTCCTCGAAGACCGGGGTCTCGATCTGGCCATAGCCGGCGGACTCGAGCGCCATCTGGGCGGCACGACGGATCCGGCGGCGGACCGGCTCCTGCTCCGGCAGGACATCGAACGTGCCCCTGGGAGCCTTGAAACGCTCAGCCATGTGGCGAGACTAACTGCCGGGTCAGCGGGCCAGCTCGGCGAGGAAGGGGTTGGTCGCCCGCTCGGCCCCGAGCGTCGTGATCCCCATGTGCCCGGGATAGACGGTCGTCTCAGGCGGGTGGGAGTCGACGAGCGTGCGGATCGACTCGAGCAGGGTCGCCCAGTCCCCTCCGGGCAGGTCGGTCCGCCCGACGGAGCCCTGGAAGAGGACGTCGCCCGAGAAGACCGCCACCTCGTCGGGGATCGAATAGGTGACGTGCCCGGGGCTGTGACCCGGCGTGAAGATCACGTCGATCTCCATCCCGGCCAGCTCGAGCTTTTCCCCGCCGCTCACGGTGTGGTCGGCCTCGTAGCTCTCGTAGGGCCCGAATCCGGGCCAGGGAACGAACGAGTTGATGTCGGCCAGCACCGGCGTCTCGATCTCGGGGCACCAGACCGGCGCGCCGGTCGCCTTGGCGATCGGGGCGACGGCGCCGATGTGGTCGAAGTGGGTGTGCGTGAGCAGGATCCCGTCGATCGTCACGCCGAGCTCCTCGGCGGCTCCGAGGATCCGCGGGGCCTCGTCGCCCGGGTCGACGATCAGCGCTCGGTCGGAGCCGTCCCGGCGGAATAGGAAGCAGTTCTCGGCGATCTGGCCGACAGTGAACATGCGGACGTCCACGCCTCAGCCTCCGGCGCCGGCCCGCTGCGACTCGCGCTCGGCCCGCTTGTCGGCCTCCTTGCGGATGAAGCGCCGATAGAGGAAGCGGTCGATCAGGTAGGACATCACCGTGTAGGCGGGGAAGATCACGATGCCCGCGACCACCGCCGCCGCGGGGCTCTGTCCGAACAGCGCCAGGACGGCGACGAAGAGCACAGCGGCGATCCCGCCCTTCTTGAGGGCGCTGGACCGGGTCGGCTCCTGGGGCACACGCGGCCCGGACTTCTTCTTGGTCCGGCCGCGGGCCCGGGCCTGCGCCTCGGAGCGGCTCCGCGCGCGGCCGCGGGCGGGGCGCCTGTCGATTCGCCCGCCCTGGGTGCCGCGCTGCTTGCGGCGGCGCTTCTTCTTGGTCTGCGCCATCGAGTGGAGGCTAGCCGAGGACGTTCTCGATGATGTCGCGCCTCGGATCGAAGCCCCTGATCGGGACGTCGTCCGGATAGCCCTCGAGGGCAGCCTCCGGCGCGAGCCCAACCAGCTCGGCCTCGACGGGCCGGACGCCGTGCTCGGCGGCGAGCCGCTTGATCTCGCCGATCACCGTGGCCAGCCGCACGCCGATCGGGTCCTGGACGTTCATGGAGACCTGGCACTGCCCCTTCTCGCGAGGGAGCCCCAGCGCCCGCACCCCGGCGAGGCCACCTCCGGCCTCCCGCAGATCGGCAGCGACCGCCCGGGCGATCTCCGGATCGGGCGTGTCCAGCTCGACGTTGAAGGCAACCAGCGGCTCCCGGGCGGTGACCAGCGTCGCCCCGGCCGTCGGATGCGGCTCGGACGGCCCGAGGTCGGGCTCGAGATCCCCCGATTCCATCCGCCGCGCCACCTCCGTGGGCCCGCCCTCCCGGAAGTAGGCGCGCTCAACCCGCTCTGGGCCGCTCGCCAGCTCGCCGTAGAGGAACACGGGGATGCCGAGGCCGGCGATTCCCTCGGCGGCCTCGCGCGCCGCCTTGATCGCGTCCTCGTGGCGGTCCTCGTCCTGCCAGACCACCGGGCAGACGTCGAGCGCCCCGATGTGCGGGTGCAGTCCCCTGTAGCTGCGCATATCGATCACGTTGAGGGCCTCCTTGGCCCCGGCGACCAGCGCGCTGACCAGCTCAGCGGACTCCGCGGCAATCGTGAACACGCACCGGTTGTGCTCGGTGTCGAAATGACGGTTGAGCACCCGGGCGCAGCCGCCGAGTGTCGCCTCGAGCGTCCCGATCACCCTCTCGCTGCGGCCCTCGGAGAAGTTCGGGACAGCGACCAGCGGCATGCGCCTCTCGCCGGCGGGACCGGGACCGTTCACCGGATCAGCAGCTCGCCGTCCCGGACGATCGCCTCGCCCCCCACCTCCACGGTCGGCGTAATGACCACGCAGTCGAGGTGGACCGGCACCTGGACGCTGCCGCCGATGCCCGCGGAGGCCCCGAAGGCGATGTGGCAGGTCCCCCCGATCTTCTCGTCCTCGAGCACCTCCCCGGTCAGGATCGCCTTCTCGTTGGTGCCGATGCCGAGCTCGGCGATGGTGGTCGCGTCCTCGCCGTGCACCGTGAGCAGTTCCATGAAGGCCATCCCCTGCCCGCCGCGGGCCGAGGTCAGATGGCCTCCCTCGACCACCAACTCGACCGGCTCGTCAACCAGGCCGATGCCCGCCAGGGAGCCGTCGATCACCAGCGTGCCGTCTCCCCCGGCCGGCGAGATGAAGGCCTCGCCGCACGGCAGGTTGCCGAACGCGCTCGGCGCCGTGAGCTCGCCGGCGTCGGGGATCGCCTCGCGGCCGGAGAGATCCAGGCGCAGGTCGGTGCCGTTGGTGTCCGTGATCCGCGCCTCGGTGGCGCGGTCGAGCGCCTCGGCGACGGCATGGCCCTTGCGACGCAGACCCTCCATGTCGGCGCTCATCACCCTCGCCAGCATCTCCTCGGTCACGCCCGGGAGGGTGGCACAGCGCGCCCCGGCGTCAGTGGCGCGCTTCCGTGCGGCGGTGTGCGAGAGCGACTGGACGGTGGGGACCATCAGGACA
>DATDJZ010000052.1:0-3430 GCA_036520315.1 Solirubrobacterales bacterium
GGGATGACGATCGAAGCCACCGAGATCCTCGATTGCGGCGACAAGGTCTTCCTCGGGATGACTCAGAGGGGTCGTTCCCCCGGAAGCGCTGCCGCTCTCAAGGGGCAGTGGTGGCAGGTTTCGACGTTTCGTGGGGCCGGAATCGTCAAGGCCGAGATGTTTCGTGAGCGCGGGCAGGCGCTCGAAGCCGCCGGGCTGCGGGAGTAGGCCCAGACTCATCAGACCTCGAAGGTCTTGACCTGATCGGTCGAGCGACCCGCGCTGCTTCGCTTCCCTTGCGCGAAGGGACCGGGAGTTGGAGGAGATGATCGGGAGATCAACGTAGCCGATCCCGCCCACCTCGCGGGAGGGAATGGATCCCAATTGGACCCCCGTCGCGGGACCTTGGGGGGCGGGTGAGCCAGCGCCACTATGCGGGCGGTTTAGAGAGGTGAGCGACCGGACTCGAACCGGCGACCACCTGGACCACAACCAGGAGCTCTACCAACTGAGCTACGCCCACCGCGTGGCTCTCAATCTAGCGTGAGCGGAGGCCTCCGCAGGGCAGACTCGCCTCAGCTGCGCGGCGGGAGCATCTGCTGGAAGAAGGCGAGCGCGTCGGCCTCCCCGCTGGTGACCACCCCGACGTGGTCGGCGCCCGGGTACTTGTTGTAGGTGACCTGGTCACCCGCATGGACGAGCTCGTCCTTGAGCTGGTCCGTGTAGACCGGGAAGACCGTCGAATCCGCGGTCCCCTGAGCGATCAGGATCGGCGCCGCCGTCCTCACCAGCGGGTTCATCCCAGCCAGCACCGGGTTGACCGGTGTCAGGTCCGCCCCTGAGCGAATCAGGTGCGACGGCGGGATCCCTCCGAGCTCGCTCGAGGTCGCGAGCTGCTCCAGGCACTGGCTCTGCAGGAGCGGGTAGAAAGCGAGCACCTCATCCGAGAGGAGCGCGTTCTCGTTGATCGCGCTCGACTGCGTGGAGGCGCCGTCCAGGATCATCGTCGCCAGGGCGGTGAGCGAGCTCGGCGTGGTGAGAGCCGGGAGCAGGGGGACCTGCTCCAGGATGTGGGAGGCCGGCGCGAACGCTACGGTCCCACGGAGGCGCAGCTTCGGCGTCCAGGTGCTCGCCTCGCCTGCGGCGAAGAGCGCTGACTGACCGCCCTGCGAGTGGCCCGAGATCAGGAAGCGATTGCCGATCTTCGGATCGAGCCGGCGAGCAGCCGAGACGATGTCGAGGACGCTTCGGCCCTCGGCCTCGCCGATCAGGTACGGGTGCTTGCCGGGCGTGCCGAGACCCTGGTAGTCGGTCTGCACGACGGCATAGCCGGCACGCAGCCAGTCGTTCAACTCGGGATTGATGTAGGAGATCGCCGCCTGTGCGGGTGAGGTGACGCTGTTCCGCGAAGGCGCGCAGGCGTCGGCGACGCCGGTCGTCCCGTGGGCCCAGGTGATCACGGGCCAGCCGTGCTTCGGTGGCTTCCCCTTGGGAACGCTCACGGAACCCGAGACGGCGGTCTTGGCGCCCTGCGGTGTGCGGGAGGAGTAGAGGACGAGCTTCGTGTACCTGGCGTCCGCGAGCGGGACCAGTCCGGTCGCCTTGCGCGCCCAGATCAGGGTGCCGTGCTGCTTCGGCAGCTTCTTCGGCGGCTTGTAGAACTTGAGCCCCTTCGGGCCCTTCGTCACCTTCGCCTGGGCCTTGCCCTTCGCCTTCGCGTCGGCAGGCTGAGTACAGGCGGCGAACAGCAAGAGGGCCGCCGCGGCGATGAGCGCCATGGCGAAGGTCTTCCGGACACGATCCGAAACGGCGTGGGCCTGCAAGTCGTACCTCTCTCTCGCGAGCCGGGGCCCCTTCCCGGCTTCCTGTCCCCAATCAGCTCCGGCAATCTAACCCACGCCGGCGCGAGAGTTTCGGAGACACTCCACGCGATGGAGACCACGCGCCTGCTGCTCAGCTGCCCCGATCGCCCGGGAATCGTCGCCCGGGTCGCGGGCTTCCTCGCCTCCGCCGACCGCAACATCATCGACGCGGACCAGCACTCGACGGACCAGGCAAGGCTCTTCATGCGGCTGGTCTTCGAGGCCGCCCCGGAGGCGGAGCGCGGACAGCTCTACGCGCGCTTCGCGACCGAAGTCGCCGAGTCGCTCTCGATGGAGCACCGCTTCGCGGAGGCCGGGCGGCTGCCGCACGTCGCCGTGATGGCCTCGAAGGAGGACCACTGCCTGCTCGATCTGCTCTGGCGCTTCCGCTCGGGGGAGCTTCCGCGCGAGCCGGCCCTCGTGATCTCGAACCACCCCGATCACGAGGACGCCGTCCGCTCGTTCGGCCTGCCCTACCACCACCTTGTGGTGACGCACGAGAGCAAACCCGATGCCGAGCGGGCCGCGCTCGAGCTGATGCGCGACAAGGTGGACCTGCTGGTCCTGGCCCGCTACATGCAGATCCTCTCCGGCGACTTCCTCCAGAGCCTCGGCTGCCCGGCCATCAACATCCACCACAGCTTCCTGCCGGCCTTCGCGGGCGCCGATCCCTACCAGCGGGCCTGGGAGCGCGGCGTCAAGCTGATCGGGGCGACGGCGCACTACGTGACCGAGGACCTCGACGCCGGCCCGATCATCGAGCAGGACACCGCCAGGGTCTCGCACCGCGATGAGGTCGGTGACCTGGCCCGGATCGGGCGCGACCTCGAGCGGCTGGTCCTCGCCCGCGCCGTCCGCGCCCACCTGGAGGACCGCGTCCTGGTCGACGGCGAGCGAACGGTCGTCTTCTAGCGCCCCCGGCAGGACTCGAACCTGCGGCATTCGGCTTAGAAGGCCGACGCTCTATCCAGCTGAGCTACGGGGGCCGGGCAGGCGGAGCGTAGCGCCGGGCCCAGCGGCGAACGACCGCTCGGAACCCGCGTCCGATCGGATTCGCGCTTGCCGGCTACCGGAGGGGTCCCCAAAATTCGGCAGCTTCGCCTCCCCATTTTCAGGGAGCATAAAATTAGGTATGCTCCCCGCAGACTGTGCTCGGGGTACGCATGAAGGGACCGGCGCGCGGAGCCGAACGGGAGTGGCTCCTCGGGTCGGTCCCTTCGCCTTGTCAGGGGAGCAGGTGGCCCTTGGCGCTCTGGCCGACAGGGGTGACGTCGTAGCCGCCGTTGGCCAGCGATGCCGCCTTGGCTGGGCCAACGGTCGCCTGGTAGAGCTCGAATCTGCCTGATGGTTCTTCCGACTCGGGCGGGCCCGCTACCCGCCGCCCGGTGGCTCCAAACCGATTGGACAGACGGATTAGTCTCCCCGGGAGGAGATGCATTCGCGAGAGGTCACCTCCCTCGGACGGGCACGGCGGGAGTTCCTGCGGAAGGAGTCGCCCTGGGCGATCGGGGTGGGGATCCTCGCGCTCGCCGTGATCCGGGTGCCCCTCGGTGAGCCCACCTGGCGGGACGCGGTCGCGGTCGCGGCGA
>DATDJZ010000053.1:0-3491 GCA_036520315.1 Solirubrobacterales bacterium
GAGGGAGAGAGATGACGATCCCAGTGCGGTTGCATCGCAGCGAGCTCTGCGTCCCCGGAACCAACATGCGGATGCTGGAGAAGGCGCCTGGACTGGGCGCCGACGTGGTCATGCTCGATCTGGAGGACGCCGTGGCCCCGGACGACAAGCCCGGCGCCCGCGAGAACGTGATCGCGGCGCTCCGTGAGCTCGACTGGGGCGGTTGCTGCGTGAGCGTCCGCATCAACGGGCTGGACACGCATTACTGCTATCGCGACATAGTCGACGTCGTCGAGCAGAGCGGACGGTTCCTCGACACGGTCCTGGTCCCGAAGGTCGCATCGGCGGGGGACATTCACCTCGTCGCGACCCTGCTCGACCAGATCGAGGAGGCCGTCGGGATCGAGAAGCCGATCGGGATCACGGCGCTGATCGAGACCGCGCCCGGGATGGTGAACCTCGATGAGATCGCTGCGAGCTGCCCCGAGCGACTGGAGGCGCTGATCTTCGGCGTTGCGGACTATGCGGCCTCGATCCAGAGCCACACCGCCTCGATCGGCGGCTCGGATGCCGGCTACGGTGTGCTCACCGACCCGAACGGCGATTCCGAGGTGGACCGGGAGCTCCACTGGGGCGACCAATGGCACTATCCCCTGGCCCGGATCGCGGTCACCTGCCGCGCCCACGGGCTGCGGCCGATCGACGGCCCGTTCGGGGATTTCGGCGACGCGGACGGATACACGGTCGCGGCGAGGCGTGCCTCGATCCTCGGTTTCGAGGGCAAGTGGTGCATCCATCCGAGCCAGATCGAGCTCGCCAACGAGGTCTTCTCCCCCGACCAGCGGCTCGTCTCCCGGACCCGCCGGATCATGGCGGCGATGGAGGAGGCCGCCCGGGCGGGCAAGGGCGCGGTCTCCCTCGACGGCCGGCTGATCGACGCGGCCTCGCTGCGGATGGCTGAGCACCTGCTCACCAAGATCGACCTGATCGACGAGCGCCAGAACGGCTCTCCGCTGCCGGTCGGCGTGGCTGAGCACGCCGCAGCGGGCTGAAGGCGGCCGCTCAGCGGCCCGCACGGCGTCTGACATCCTTCCGCGGATGACTCGTCCGGTCGTCCTCGGGGTTGTCGGGGACTCCGCCGCCGGGAAGACCACCCTCACCCGCGGCGTCGTCCGGGTCCTCGGCGGGCGCGAACACGTCTCGTACATCAGCGGCGACGACTACCACCGCTATGGGCGCGAGCAGCGAAACGAGCTCGGCATCACGCCGCTGAACCCGGCCGCCAACCACCTCGACATCCTCGGGCAGCACCTGGCGCACATCCGTGACCGGGAGCCGGTCCTGAAACCCACCTACGACCACCGCAGCGGGAGGCTTGGGCCGCCGGAGTACGTGCGCCCGCACCGCTTCGTAGTGGTCGAGGGACTGCTCAACTTCAGCTCGGAGGAGCTCTGCGCCGCCCACGACATCCGGGTCTTCCTGGCGCCGCCCGAGGAGCTACGCCGGACCTGGAAACTGACCCGCGACTGCACGCGCAGGGGCTACACCACCCATGAGGTCATCGCTGAGCTCGATCGCCGGGAGGAGGACGTCGAGCGCTACATCCGGCCGCAGCGGCGACCGGCGGACATCATCGTCTCGTTCGCGCCCACGATCAGCGACAACCCCGAGCTCCTCGATGCCGATCTGATCCTGCGCGACACGCTCAGGCACCCCGACCTCTCGCCCTTCCTGCTGCCCGACGGGGACGGCCCGACGCTGGCCCGGCGCGAGCACGAGTCGCTCCTCCGGATCCCGGGCGAGACCGACCCGGACCTAGCCGCCCGGCTCGAGGACGCGGTCTGGAGCCGGATGCAGTACGCGAGCCACCTGCGCGCCCAGCGCCTCGGCGAGTTCACGATCGGCACGGAGCTGCACCGCTCCCAGTCGCTGGCTCTTGTCCAGACCCTGCTGCTCTACCAGCTGGTCTCTACTCGGGCGGAGATTGGGGCCGGCGTCGATCCGCACCGTGGGCATCCGCCGAACGTGACGGGCGCCGACTCCGCGCTGCACGCCTAGCCCGAGTCTCCTAGCGTCGCCGGCGGGTGCGCTTCACCTCGTCGCCGTGCGAACGGGCGAGTGCCTCTGCCGCGGCGGGTGAGCGGACGAATTCGGTGAAGGCCGTCGCCGCCTCGGAGCCGGGGCCGACGGTGGATCGGACCACGTACCAGGAGCGCTTCGGCAGGCCTCCGCGCGGGCTAATCGTCTTCAGCAGCCCGACCTCGAGCTCCAGGGCGACGGACTCGCGGGACTGCAACGCGATGCCGAGCCCGATCTGCGCGGCGCTCTTGATTGCACCGTTCGACCCCAGGGTGAGGATCGGCGGTTCGATCTGGTTGGAGTGGAGGTACGTCTCGCAGAGCCGGCGCGTGCCGGATCCCTGCTCCCGCATCAACCAGGGCCTGCCCGCGAGCTCGTCCACCGCAACCCAGGCCCGCTTTGCCAGCGGGTCCTCGGGCGAAGTGATCAGCACGAACTCGTTGTCGAGGAAGACCTCGCCCTGGAACCCCCGCCCGGAGGGCGCCTGGCCCGAGATCGCGACGTCCGCCTCGTGTGCCTCGAGCTGCCCGAAGACCTCCTCGCGGTTCCCGACGTGGGCGGTCACTTCGATCGTGGGCTCGCGCTCCTGGAAGGCATGCAGGAGCGGGGGCAGCAGGTACTCGCCCGCCGTGGTCACGGCGGTCACCCGCAGCGGCGCCGTCTCGCCCTTGGCGACTTCTCTCACCGCCTTCGAGCCCTCCTTGAGCAGGGCCAGGACGTCGGCGGCGTAGCGAGCGTAGGCCTCGCCCGCGGCGGTCGGCCTGATGCTCCGGCCGACGCGCTCGGTGAGCTCCACCCCGAGTTCGCGTTCCAGGGCGGCAACCGCGGCGGAGACCGAGGGCTGGGTCACAACGAGCTCCTCGGCGGCGCCGGTCACCGACCCGCGGCGAACTACCGCAAGGAACGCCGAGAGCTGGGTCACCGTGACGGCCATGCCACCGGGGAAACATATAGGTGTTTCCCTATTGATTCCAATCTTTTCTTAGTTTGTGCTCATGACCACTCCGTGAGACGCTGCCCGCGTGAGGTACGAGCTTCCCCCGATCTCGCCGCCGGAGAGGCTGCTCTGCGGCGCTGGGCCGAGCAACGTAGACCCCGCCGCGCTCGAGGCGATGCGGAAGCCGATGCTCGGTCATCTCGACCCGGAGCTGCACGAGATCCTGCTGGACCTCGTCGGCATGCTTCGCAGGGTCTACCGAGCCGAGGGCGGGCTGGTCCTGCCGTTGCAGGCGACCGGGACCTCGGGAATGGAGGCCGGCCTCGCCAACCTGGTCGAGCCGGGGGAGACGGTGATCGTCGGGGTGAACGGCTACTTCGGCCGGCGGATCGCCGAGATCGCCCGGCGCTGCGGCGCCGACGTGGTCGAGGTCAGCGCGGACTGGGGCGAGCACGTCCCGAACGAGCGCCTGCTCGCGGTCCTGGACGACCACCCC
>DATDJZ010000054.1:0-11726 GCA_036520315.1 Solirubrobacterales bacterium
AGCGCGCTCAGCATGTTCGGCGCGGACTGTGCGTAGGTCTGCCCGCTGCTCTGCTTCGGCGGCGGAGTTGGATCGATGCAGTCGTCGCCCGCGAACGTCCTCACCTTCGCCTCCGAGGGCGCGTATTGGCGTAGGTTCGCCAGCTGCGCGCCGTCGTTGGTGACGACATGGATATCGACGGGAACGCTGGCCGCGGCGCTCGATGCGCCGAACGCGCCAAGGGCAATCAGCGACACCAGCGCCGCGATCGAGGCAGTGATTCTCATGTGGAGCCACCCCTTCCTCGAGGGTTGTGTTGGCTGGCCGGGGACAGGTCTCCTGGCTTCCGGGCTGACTCGAGGCGCCTTCCCAGGGGGTCGATGACACCCCAGTGGCCTTGCCTCAGCTTCATCGCCCGGTCACAGTGGCGGGACCGCGCCGGTTTCTCACCGGACTTCCCTTGACCACCGGCCGTTGTGAACAGGGCGGATCGTACATCGCCCCGACCACGCGGATCCACCGCAAAAAGGAGAGGCGGCCCGAGGGCCGCCTCTCGCAATTCAGCGGGAAGAAGTCCCTACTTCTTCTTCTTCTTCGCCTTGCACTTCTGCGGGGTCGCTGACGCGCTGAAGACCTCGCCGCTGTAGAAGGTCGTGGTCTCAGTGGTCTTCCACTTCCCCTTCTTGCAGCGGGCCATGACGTAGAACGTCTTCTTGCCCGACTTGCGCTTGTTGAACGTGGTGTCGAACTTGGTCAGGATCAGCCCCGGCGTGTTCGGGATGTTCGAGAACGTGATCGTCTTTTTCGCGATCGTCCCGATGATCGTCAGGGTCGTCGCCCCGGGGCCGATGTCGGTCTGCACGTAGATCGTGTTCGGACCGCCGGTGAAGAACGTCACGTTGCCTGTCACGGCGCCGTTGTTGACCTCCACGGTGCCCTGACCGGTGATGCTCTGCGGGCACGCGGCCCGAGCCTGGGCGTCGAACTTGCCCTGGATCGCACTCAGCGGGCAGGCCGGGATGTTGCCGCTCACGTACTTGACGTTCGGGTCGAGCGTGAACACGGTCGTCTTCGGCGACTGCGTGGTGGCCGGGTTGTCGATCGTGGTGCTGATGATGTTGTGCAGCGAGACTCCGCCGAACGTCTTTGCGCTCTGCTTCGCCGGCGAAAGCGTCGTCTGCAACGTCTGGCCCGTGACCGCCGCGTTCGCGACGCCCGAGAGGGCCAGAGCACCGATCACGCCCACCAAGGCGCCGATCAGATACTTGCGGTTACGCATACCACTCCTTTTCCTTTTGGCAATTCCTGACGGCACCCCAAATCACGGCCGCCAGCCCTTGAATTTGCCTTCTGTGCTGAACCTAACACAGCGAAATGGACCTAGTTGTGCGGCGCTCCCCCTGAAATTCCGCTGGCCGAAAAGTCGGTAGCGCCCCTGGCGCCGACTCCTACGGGTTGGCGTAGACGTGGGTGTAGTCGCTGAGCTCAGGAATCTGCCCCAGCGAGGGCTGGGCGGGTTGCTTGTTGCAGGCCGTGCTGGGCAGCGTGGAGGTACTGGTCTGGTCGCGGAAGGCAGTGCTCTTCAGTTCGTCCAGCATCTCCTGGGGGGTATCGAAGGTGGCCCGGTTGTCCCACGCCGGGTTGCCGACGTAGCTGCTGTCGGGGCCCAATCCGGCGGTCAGGCCGGGCGGGCTCGAGCACGCTCGGGTATCGAAGGTGAACAGGCCGTTGATCACGTTGAGGGCGCTGTTCGGAGCGACGTAGGGGTTGGAGCGTGAGTAGGCGAGGCGGTGTTCGCTCGCGGCGGTGGGCCCGAACATCCCCAGATCCTCCGGGTAGAGCGGGGCGGAGCTGCGGATGTAGTGGGAGAGGTTTCCGGCCTCGGTGCTGGTCTGGGCGTTGGTGATGCCCGTGACGTTGCCGAGGAGGCCGGTCACGTCGCTCTGGTAGCGGCCGATCTCGGCGACCAGCGGATTGAGCTGGCGCGTGAAGGGAACCAGCTGGGTGAGCAGCGGCGGCAGGTCGGTGTCGAGCAGGCGCTGCAGAGCGGGGAGACCGGTGCGGGCCCGGATCTCGGTCTTGCGGAGCCCGGTGAAGAAACCCCGGAAGTCGGGCGCCACCTTGGCGATCGGCTTCAGGTCGTCGCTCAGGGCTCGCGCGGACGGATGCAGCTGGGTGATCAGCGGATCGGCGTTGCTGGAGAAGCTCTGCAGCCGGTCGAGCGTCAGGCGGGACTCGTCCAGGAAGGTCGGCAGCGCCCGGAAGGTCGCCTCGAGATCCTGGTTGCGGACCGCGGTGGTGCGGAAGACGGTGCCGGAGTTCCGAATCAGCCCCTGGAGCTGACCCTGGCGCTCGCTGAGCGCGCCGAAGACCTCGCCGGTGTTTCGAATCAGCTGCCGGACGGCGCCCTGCTGTGTGTCGAGCACCCGCAGCACCCGGTTGGCGTCCTCGGCGAAGGGCTCGAGGTTGGCGATCGCCGCCGAGAGATCTGCGCCGCGGCCCGCGCTCGCGATCGCGAGCTGCTGCATCCAGGTCTGGAAGGCGGCCCGGGTCCGGGGGTCGAAAGTCCGGAAGATCTCGTCGAGCTGCACTGATGGCTGTACCTGCGCCCTGGGCAGGCTCGCGCCCTCCGCCAGCTTCGGTCCATCGCGGTCACCCTGGGTGAGCTCGACGAAGGTTTCGCCGAGCAGCGTCTTCTGCCGCAGCATCGCCCGCGTGTCGGCGGGGATCGGCGCGTAGGGGCTGTCGATCTCGAGCGTGGCCACCCCCAGGTCCCGGTTGGGGCCCGAGTCGGCGAGGTCGATCGACTTCACCTTGCCGACCGAGACGTTCGAGATCCGCACGTCGGACTCGACCGCGAGCTGGGTTCCCTCGTCGAACGGGACCTCGATCCGGTAGCCCTCCGGCTTCAGCGGAACGGGTCCGCCGAAGGTGGTCCAGAGGAAGAGCAGCAGGCCGAAGCACGAGAAGGCGAAGGCCACTGCCACCGCGATCTGCCCGGCTGTCGGTCCGCGCGTCCTCATGAGCAACCCGGGATGTTCTTGGAGCGGGGAGCGCCGGTCAGCTGGTAGAGGAGCCGCAGATAGGGCTCGGCGAGCAGGGTGCCGTCCGCCGTGAAGGCGGTCGAGCAGCTGACCAGCAGGATGCCGCGGCGGATCGGCCCGTACGCGTCCTGGAGAAGGTAGTTCGCGTTCAGGTTGTGGTTCAGCCAGGGGACGTAGAAGAGGAAGCCCTGGTTGTCGCTCTGCTGCGGGTTGTAGGCGAGCGCGTTGAGGCCGAGATTGAGGTCCGTGAAGCCAGTCTTCAGGCCCGGGGTCGCGACTCCGAGGCCCTGGGAGATCTGCGCTATGTGGGCCACCGGGCTCGCCACCTGCTGGGTGAACGGGCGAATCTGGTTCTGGATCGGGCCCGCGGTCTGCCGGAAGAGGGGACGCAGCGCGCGCAGCGCGGCGCCGGTGGCCCTCGAGCCCGGCAGGGCCTTCTTCAGCGCCGGGCCGGACTGGAGCGCGAGGTCGTCCGCGCTCTTCAGCGCACCGCGCGTCACCTTGAGCGTGCCCGGCAGCTCCCTGAGGGCGCTGCGGATCGAAGCCTGCTCACGGGCGAACGCGCCGAGCGCCGCGTTGGAAGCGTCGACGAAGTTCGCCAGGTCCTGGTCCTTGTCGCCGAGCTCGGTGGAGAGCAGCTGGAAGTTGTGGATCGAGTTGGCGATGTTCTGGCGGCGCGACCTGAGCGCGCCGCTGATCCGGGCAATGTCCCGGGCAAACGGGTCCAGCCGGCGGAGCGCGTTGGAGAGCTTCACGTCGCGGCCCTTCTCCGGGTCGAGGGCCTCCGCCCCGTTCGCCAGCAGCAGCTTGAGGAACTGCTGGGTGTCCGCGTCGAGTGAGGCGAGGAACTCGTCGGGGTTGACCTGCGGCTGGGTCGAGGCCAGCGGAATCGTCGAGCCCTCCTTGACGTCGGGGCTCGACTCCGACCCCGGATCGAGCTCAACGACCATGTCGTTCAGTCCCGTCTTCGGGCGGAGCAGGAGTGACGAGTCCTCGTGGACCAGAGGCGAGTACTTGTTGTCCACCTCCATGCTGACCACCGCGTGGCCGTCCTCGAGCTTCACGCCCGTCACATCCCCGACCTTGATACCGGCGATGTCGACCGACTGACCCTGTCCGGGCGTGACGGCCTGGGCGGTGGAGAAGTCTGCGTTGAGCTCGAACCGATCGGTGCCGATCAGCGGCACCCAGTCCGGCAGGGTGGTGCGCTGGTTGATCAGAATCACGGTCGTCGCGAACAGCGCGGCGGCGAGCAGGGCGATGATCGCCACGACGTCACGGATATGTGCTCTCAGCGCGCGGCTCATGGATAGGCGGCGGGGTCGGGCGGCCCTTGAGCCGCAAGCGGTCCGTTCAGGTCGGGGATCGGGTTGTTCTGGCAGGCGACGTCGGTCCGGAACGCGGGCTTCGAGCCGAGGGCGGGGCGGGTGCCGATCGGCGGCGTGGTGCTGCCGCCCCAGAGCGCGTTGCCCCGCGTGCTGACCGCGCCCGGAACCGGTGAGCGCAGGTTCGGTACGGGGCCGCCGACCGGGGTCGGACCGCCGGCGGAGAAGAAGCGCAGCGAGGGGCCGTTGCCGTCGAAGGTGGCGCTCTCGCCCGCCAGACCGGTGGTCGCGTAGCCGAACTCCTTGAAGTTCGGCACGCCGGAGTTGAAGTTGTAACCCGTCCCGGAGTCGTTGAGGACGACGTCGCCGGTCGGCAGGAGCACCCTGTCGACGCACCCGCTCAGCAGGCCGATCTGTGAGAAGAGCCCGCGGCCGTCGGCTGCCGACTTGCCGGCGCCCGGCCCGGCGAGGCGGAGCTGGCTGGCGATGAAGCCGAGCTCGTTCCTGCTGAGCAGGGCCGCGGTCTGGTTGATCCAGGGCTGCGAGGCCGCGATCGTCGCGGGCAGCTCGGGAATTCCCTTCGCCAGAGCGAGCGCGTTGGCGCGCAGGACGGGGAACGTCTCATTGGTGTGGCGCAGCGAGGGCTCGGCGACCTTGAGCGTCGGGGCGAGCTGGTGAATCGTGCGCTGGAGGTTGGCGGACTCGTCGGCGAGGGCGCCGGTGAAGGTGTTGAAGTTGGTGACCAGGCCCTGGAGCTGCGACTCGTGGCCGACGAGCGCTCCGAAGGCGCGGGCCTGCCCCGAGAGCAGGTTGGAGAGGTCGTGTGGCGAGGTGCCCTGCAGTGCCTCGTTGACGATCGCCGAGTCGCGGGCGCCGGTCGCCCCGTAGGTGAAGGACTTGTTGATCGCCTGCGCCGCCGTCAGGCCCTGGACCTCGGGGTCCTGCGTCGCGTCGTCGGCCGCCGTGGGCTTCCGGTTCAGGGTGTTGCCGTAGCCCTGGAGGAGCTTCTGGAGGTTGGCCCGGTCCGGCGCCTGCAGCGAGGTGAGGAGCTGGTCCAGCTGCACTGCGGTGGAGGTCTGGGTGACGGGGATGGTGTCGCCGCTGGAGAGATCGTGGGCACTCGGGCTGCCGGGGCTCACGTCGAGGAAGAAGTTGCCCTCCAGGAAGATGCGCGGGCGGATCTCCACCTGGGCATCCGAGTGCACGGGCTGTCCGTTGTCGTCGACCGTGAAGGTGACCTCGGAGTAGTTGCTCGCGCAGGTGTCGGTCTGGCCGTTCTCGCAGACGCTCTTCACGCTCTCGACCTTGCCGACGTTGACGCCGGCGATCCGGACCGGCGAGTCCTTGCGGATGTTGGCGGCGTTCTGGAAGACCGCCTTGAGCTCGAAGTGGGACTGGAACGGGATCTCCTTGGTCCAGGCCAGGTAGGTCCCGGCGATCACCAGCGCGATCAGGATCAGGGCGTTGCGCATCCGGTGCGGCGGATGGCCCTTGCGGTAGATCCGCTCGTCGTAGTCCTTCTTCTGGGGCACCCGTGGCGCTGGCGGCGTCACTTCTTCCCCTTCTTCTTGGGCTTCTTCTTCTTGACTTGCTGGAGGATCTGCCCCTCGGTGAGGATCCCCTGGTTGCCGGGGACGTTGCCGATCATCTGCTGACCGGCGACGTAGCCCTCGTTGCCCGCCTCGCACTCGCGCGGCTGACCGGGAGCGGCGGTGTTCGGATAGGGGTTGTAGTGCAGGAAGTTGGAGGTCTGGCCGCCCCCGTTCGCGGGCGCCGAGCTCGGCCCGATCTCGCTGTTCGGGCCGATCGGCGGCTGCAGCACGATCGCCCGCTGGCTGGTGCCGATCCCGTTGGCCGAGCTGAGCCAGCTGGCGGTGTTGCGGAAGAGCAGCGTGGCGTAGTTGCAGACCGCCTGGGCCGGGGTGATGAAGCGCAGCGGCGGCCCCAGCGTGTTGTTGAACTCGGTGAGGGCGTTGATGCCCTGGCGGGCGCTCGAGTCGTTCGCGAGGTTGAGGAGAGCCTGCGCGGTGGGATCGAGCTGGGCGTTGAACTCCGGGGCGAGCGCGAGGGCCTTGACGCCCTCGACGGTGGCGGCACCGAGGTCCTTGGCGCGGGGCGCGAGCACCTGGAAGCCCGGAGTGAGCTCGGTGAAGAGCTTGCCGGTGTTGGCGAGAAACGGGCGGATGATCGGGGTGGCCCGGATCGTGGCGTCCTCGGCCGCCGGCGAGCGGGAGATCGACTCCTGGATGAAGGGCCGCGAGACCCGAGCGAAGGCGGCGAAGGTGGTGTCGAGGTCAGCGAAGAGCTGGCCCTGGATCTCGGCGACGGGCGCCACCTCGGCGGCGGTGGCCGAGAGGGAGGAGACGAAGTTGGAGAGGCCGGTGTTCGGGTCCGCGAGGTTCCGCATCACCGGCGTGAGGCGCTCGACCAGGGGCTTGAACTGGCCGATCGCCTCGTTCAGGGCGACCCCGCGGCCGGCCAGCGCATTGCCGAACTCGACCAGGTTCGACTGGATCGCGATCCGGGTCGGCGTGTCGAACATGTTGAAGACCTGATCGATCTCGACCGGCTCGGGCCGGGCGGCGGTGAGCGGCATGGTGGAGCCGGCCTTGAAGCCCTGGCTCGAATCGCCGCGGTTGATCTGCAGGTACTTCAGGCCGAGCGCGGAGCGGGCCCGGACGACGACCGTGGAGTCCTCGGGGAGCGGGTCGAGGTCCTGGTTGAGGTCCATGTCGACCTTCGCGACCTGGCCGGTGCAGTGGCGTGTCGGGTCGCTCGGGCAGGGCGCGTCGGTGACGTTCTCGGGGGTGATGTCCGTGATCTGGCCGACCCGCTGCCCCCCGATCCGGACCTCGTTGCCGGGAACCATGCTGGCGGCGTCCGGGAGCTGCGCGGAGAGGCGGTAGGTCGGGACGAAGGGAAGCCCGCTGTTCGCCTGGTAGGCGAGGAAGACGGCGACGACCACGACGAGCACGGTCACGGCGCCGACCAGGGTCGGGCTCGCGGCGAGGCTGCCTACCCGGTTGCCCCTCATGCTCCGCCTCCCAGCAGGAAGTTGAGGAACATCTGCGCGCTCCGCATCGAGACTGCGTCGTTGGAGTGCGCCGGCTCGGTGCTCGTGTCGCCATCTGGGGTGGTCGTGGTCGTGCCGGTATCGGACCCCGGGTCGGACTCGTCGGACGGCTCCTGGCCCTCCTGCTGCGGGGCCTGCGGCAGCAGCTGGCTCAGGTCAGGGACGTTGATCGGCGGCAGCGGCAGGCCGCGGAGATGAGCGCGCGCCTTGCGCACCGCCTTCTTGCTCTTCTTCGACTTCTTCTTCGTGGTCGGGGCGGCCGTGGTGGTGGGCCGGAAGAAGGCCTCGCAGCCCGACTGCACGGTGGAGGCGACCTCGACGCAGCTGGTCAGCTGGAGGTTCGAGCGGACGAAGTGACCGAAGGCGTCGATGCCGTTGGTCGACCCGACCGAGTTGTAGATGAAGTCCATGAGGTTCTGGAAGCCACCTGTTTTCGTGAACGTGTCCAGGAAGGCGGAGAAGTTCTGGCCGATCGGCACCGAGGAGTTGGCGGTGGCTGTGAGGTCGGTGAGCAGACCGTCGGAGGCGACGAGCTTGGGGCCGGCGGTCTGGGCGGCGTCGCCGAGGGTCGTCAGGGCCGGGATCGATTCCCGCGCGAACTTGGGCAGGTTGACCGTCGCCTTGCTGAGGCCGCGGCCGCCCTGGTTCAGGGCGGTGAAGAGCGGGACGCCCTTGTCGGCGAAGACCTTGAGCTTGGCCGACGTCAGCCGGACCTGACGGAGCGTCTCGGGGAACTTGCGAAGGCTCTCCTCGAGATCGGCGCTGCGCTCGGCCGTGGCCTCGCCGGAGATCGCGGCGTTGTGGAAGAACCCGGTGACGTGGGTCCGGTTCCGGGCCAGCGGCTCGAGCACCCGATCGCCGTTGCTCGCCAGACTGGCCAGCTCCTGGTTCTGCTGGGCCAGGATGGCCAACACCCGGTCGGTCTGGCGGAGCGCCGGGTTGGCGCGGTCGATGACCTCACCGAGGTCGTTGCCACGGCCCGCGAGGCCGGCGCCGAGGTCGTTGAGGATCAGGCGGAATCGCTGCGCAAACGGCAGCCGCTGGATGTTCTGGATCAGGTCCAGGTCGACGGTCTTGCCGTTGTTCTCCAGCGGCAGCAGGTACTGGCCCGCTCCAGGCTGCCCGTCGGGGATCTGTTCGAGCGGCGGAGGAGGCGGGGTGCCCGGAGCGCGTGGCTGGGTCGGGGTGCAGTCGATGTACTTCTCGCCGATCAGCGACTGCGGGCGGATCAGGCAGCTGGCGTCGGTGCGGAAGTCCTTGAAGCCGGAGTCGGTGATCTTCATCACCACGACCGCCTTGCCCGGCACCGGGTGGGGCCCGCCCTCGTCGCTGGCGATCTCGTCGTTGCTCGTGACGTCGACCGACTCGACCACGCCCACCGTCGCGCCGGCAACCCGGACCTCCTCGCCGTTCACGACGAAGGATCCGTTGTCGAAGATGCCCCGAACCTTGTAGTCGCCGCTGGTGCCGTCGGAGCCGATCGCCGGAAGGGCGATCAGCAGCGCGGCGACCAGGACGCCCGCGGCTATCAGCGCGACTCGCCTCATGGTCCGGGCACCACGTCAGCCGAGTTGCAGTCGGTGGTGCTGGCGGGGGCCCCGTTCGGCGGGCCGAGGAAGACGCCTGCCGGTGACGGTGCCGCGAAGGGGTTGCTGTTGGCGACCACCGGCGTGGATCCGCCCGGGCAGCGGCGGAACAGGTTGTTGTTGGTGCCGCCGAACGCGCCGTAGTCATTGAAGACGGCGTTGGCGTTCTGCGCGTTGAACGTGAAGTTATTCGCGCCGCTCGGCGTCAGCCCGAAAACACCGATGCCGGCCGGCTGGACCCGCGCGTAGTGCCCATCGGCGTCGTAGTAGCCCGCGATCTGGTTCAGGTGGGCGACCCCGGCCATCAGATCGGGCAGGTAGGGCCTCAGGAAGGCCAGGTTGTCCTCTGAGTTCTGCATCGAGCTGACCGTGACCGGGACCGCCTCGGCGGCCCGCTTCTCGAGTGCGGGCAGGAAGCCGGTGGCGTCGGCCAGGTCGTTCTGCTTGCCCTTCAGGTTGAGAGCGCGGTTGAGTTTGTGGAACACCGGGACTCCGCGCTTCAGCAGCGGGTGGAGCTGGCGGAGGAAGGGGGCGAGGTTCTTGGTGGCCGGCTTCGCGGCGTTGACGAGCTGGTCGAGGTCGTCCAGGGCCGGGCGCAGGTTGTGGAAGGTGGTGTTGGCCTGGCGGAGGGTGCCGGGAAGCGCGATCAGGACCTGGTCGAAGGAGCGGTTCTCGCTGGCGATGGCGCCGAGCGCCTCGTTGGCGTTCTGGGTGAGGGCGGAGAGGTCGGAGCGGCGTTGCGCGACCGCGGTCACCACGTCCGCGCCGTTGACGAGGAAGTTGGTGAAGACGCCCTCGTCGCGGTCGAGCTCGGCGAGCAGGCGCTGCGTGGCGACCAGCGAGGGGCTCAGGTACTTGTAGGTCTGGTTGGCCTCCGGCGCCTTGCCGGCGTAGACCGTGGCCGAGCCCTGGATGATGTTGCGGAGCGCCTGGCGCTCGGGTCCGCGCAGGGTGTTGAAGAGCTGGTCGAGGTCGACCGGCGCGGTAGTGTCGACCTCGGTGATCGTCTGGTCGTTCTTGAGCTCCGGGGCGTTGTCGGGCCCGGGCTGGATCGATACGTAGCGGTTGGCGATTCCGGAGAGGGAGGTCGCGCGGATGATCGCCGAGGAGCCCTCGTGGAGCGGGCGGTCCACGGAGATGTCGACCTCCGCCTCGCCGTTGTCCGTGAGCTTGACGTCGTCGACGCTGCCGACCGGAGCGCCGCCGATCAGGACCTGGTTGCCCTTGACCAGCTGGCCCCCGGTCTCGAAGAGCAGCCTGTAGTGGTTGGAGTTGCCGCCGCTCGAGACGAGCAGGACGATGATCGCGAGCGCGATCAGGAGAAGGGCGATGATCGCCGCGAGGCGGCTGAAACGACGGCCGCCCCTGACCCTCGCGACCTGCGTGGAGACGGCCCCCTCCCCAGGCGTCACTGTCGCCCCGCCTGGGTCGATTGCGAGCGTCGAGCCTCCGTTCGGGTCCCTATGACGGTCCCTTCTTCCAGCTCCTCACCTGCTTCTGCGCAGCCTTCCTCTCCTGCCGCATCCAGCAGCCACGCGATCCTATCTAGGCATCCCGGCGCCGCGCGCGTAATTGGCCGTAGTTCCGAACCCGTTAACGGCTGCTTAATCGGTCGAATTTCGACCCTGTGAGGGGGTTCCCTGCCGCGGGCGCGGCCCGTCGCCGCTCGGGAGTCCGGGCAAGAAAGCCCCGCGGCCGCGAGGCTACTCGCGAGGCCGATACCCGCTCACCTACCTCTACTCCGACAGCCCGGCGGCTTCGAGGGCCTGGGCTCGGCTCAGGAAGCCCTCGGCTCGAACCACCTTGCCGCGTCGAATGGTGAACACCCACCCCGTTTCCGAGTCCAGTTCCACACCGCTCTCGCGACCACGGGCACGGATGCGTCCGAAGGCCACGACGCGGTCGCCAGCATCGCGATACTCCGTCAACTCCGTGTGGAGCTCCTCAAAGCTCTGCGTCGTGTCCGCCAGCCATTTGCGAAAGCCCTCGTGTCCTCGGTAGGCACGGCCTTCCGCGCCGCCGATGATCGCCGACTGAAGCTCGCCGTCAGGATCGGTCAGGGAGAGCACCTCTTCGACGTCCCTCCGGTTGACGGCATCGACGGACTTGCGCACAACCTCCACGTTCTCCTCCGACATGGCCTACTCCCGCAGCCCGGCGGTCTTGAGGGCTTCGGCACGGGTCCAGAAGACTTGACGTCTCGTAATCAGGTCCTCCGCGAACCAGACGATCTGCCAGGTGCGGTATTCAAACGGCACACCGGTTCCCCTACGGCGTGCTGCGATAACCACGGCGATGAAGACCCGGTCATCACCCAAGTCCGTTATCTGGTCGATCTCGATGTGGACGCCCTCCTCCGCGTTTTCCCACATCAGCTCGATCCACTCTCGCACCCCTGCCCGCCCGCGGTACAGCTCACCAATCCCAGGGACACCTTCCAGGGCCTCCCATACGACATCAGGGCTGAGGAAGGCCAGCAAGGCGTCGAGGTCGCCGCGGTTGAGAACGTCGATGGCCTTCCGTGCCAGCGCTACGTTCTCCTCCGACATCGCTGACGCAGTATCTCGCGATGCCCTGCGGCCGCGACCAGGCCCGCGCACGGATGGACGCTTACCTGCCGGACTACCCCGAGGACTTCCCCATGGCCGACCCGCAAGCGCCGGAGTCGGCGGTCTAGAGCCAGATCCTGAGGCACCGCTACCGGGATTCGAAATCCGTG
>DATDJZ010000055.1:0-24529 GCA_036520315.1 Solirubrobacterales bacterium
TGGAAAGCGTGGTGGGTTCTGTTCGTCTTCCTGCTGAACATCCTGGGCTTTGCGATCTTCTGGATCTGGCTTCTGATCCGGCGGACCCGCGCACGGGCCGCGTAGGCTCATCCCTGCTGCTCCTGCTCCTGCTCCGCCCGGACTTCGTGCAGGCGCACAAGCTTGAGCGCGAGCTCGAGCGACAGCAGGTCCTCGCTGGAGAGGTCCAGGTCCGCGACGCGCTGGATGCGCGCGAGCCTCTGGCGAACGGTGTTCGGATGCACGAACATCGCCCGGGCAGTGGAGGTGATCCTGCCGCGGTCGGCGAGGAACCGTTCGAGAGTGTCGACCAAGCACGCGTTGCGCCGTCGGTCGTACTCGAGCAGCCTTTCCACTGACTGCCGGTAGCGGTCGCGAGGTGCCTGGTCGAGCTCGAGGTGCACCAGATAGCGATACGCACCGAGCTGCTCGTAGGAAAGAGCGCCGCCCTCAGCCGTGAGCGATC
This sequence comes from Solirubrobacterales bacterium, assembly GCA_036520315.1. Taxonomy (GTDB): domain Bacteria; phylum Actinomycetota; class Thermoleophilia; order Solirubrobacterales; family 70-9; genus DASUPK01. The sequence goes on from DATDJZ010000055.1 coordinate 485, forward strand.
TGCCGATTCGGGCCGCATCGGCGGCTTCGCGAATCCGCCTCCGTGCACTTGTTCCACCGCGGTCGACCTCGCTCAGGCCGACAACCAGTCCCGCCTCGCGTCCCAGCGGCTCGCAGGCGGCCCGCACCCGCTCGACCGCATCACCGTTGCCCGTCGCGAGCGGGGCCAGCGCCCGGAGTCGGTCAGGGCGGGAATCGAGGAATGCCCGTGAGCCCAGCCGGCGCAGCTGTTCCCGCAACCGGGCGGCCAATGCCGACCAGACGCGGCCCTCCACGGGTGCTCGCGACACCCTCTCAACGTGCACGAAGAGGTGCGGCTGACTCAGGTCGCACCCAGCCTCACTCGCCTTTGCCTCCGCAGCGTCCACTGAGCCTGCAGCGAGCGCGTCGAACATGTCCTTGACCAGGTTCTCCGCGGTCAGGCGCTCGATCAGCTCGGACTTCTTCAGTCCAACCGCGGTCTGATTGGCCACGGCGGCAAGCAGCTCCGCGTCGTCCGGGCCGAACTGCCTGTCATTGGCGAGGCAGCAGATGATGCCCAGCTGTTCATCGCCGGCCACGAGCGGGGCGAGCAGCAGCGCGTCCTCGTCGACGTCGGGCCAGAGGGTTCGCGCCGCCCGGCGACCCCCGGCACGGCCGCGGCCGTTTGCCCGCCGCATCAGGTCGAGCACCAGGCCGGTCCCCTCCGGGCGGGGACTCGGTTCGGCCTCCCTCTTGGGGTCGGAGCCCGCGAGCACCAGCTGGTCAGCCTGGGCGTCAAGGCGATAGATCCGGCACTCGCCGGCGCCAAGCAGCTCACGGGCGCCACGCGTGACGGTCTCGATCAGATCCTCCCTCTGGGTGACGGCGGCGAGCGCCTGGCTCAGCTCGGTGAGCGTGGTCAGCTCCTGCACTCGTCGCCGTGTTTCCTCGTAGAGCTGGGCGTTCTCGATTGCTCCGGCCACCAGGGACGCCGTGTTGATCAGGAAGTTGAGTACGTCATCGTCGAATTCACGGGGCGCCGCTGTGTGCAAGACGATGACCCCGATCACGGCTCCGGACTTCGCCAGGATCGGAACCGCGACCATCGACTGGAAACGCTCCTCCTCGAGTTCGGGCACGTACTTCATTCGCGGATCTGACATCGCGTCGTCGGGGATGAACTCCGGGGTCTTCGTGCGGGCAACCCAGCCGGCGAGGCCCTCGTCGACACCGAGGTCGAGCTTTCCGACGAACGACGCGTAGGTCGGCGAGGCGGCCCGCAACACCAAGCGGTCGGCTTCCAGGAAGTAGATGAAGCAGGCATGGCAACCCGTCGCGTCGGTTGCGATGTCGACGATGCCACCCAGGACCCGGTCGAGGTCAAGGGAGGAGGAGACGGTCTGGATGACCGCGTACAAAGTGTCGGTCTCCCGCTGAGCGCCAAGCAGCGGGCTCCGAGGCTCAGGACCAGGCTCCGACTTAACGGTCAAGCTAACCCTCCGTTCCTCTCCCCGGGCGCCAATCCTAATCTCGCCCGGACGGCGAGCGTATGTGCGAACCCTACCCTCGTGTGGGAAGAAATGTGTGGGCTGAGCCCATTGTGGAAGGCCCGCCGGCCAAGATAGGTTCCTGCTGCTCGTGGCCTGCGACCCTGACGTAGCCGTGAGAATCGCAGTCCCCTCCCGGGGCGGGACTTGGAGGGCTGGGAAATGATGGACGTTCTCATCTCCCAGGCCACCACTCCGCTGACGGATCTGCAGGACGCCCAGACCCTCGACAGCGCGATCCTCGGCGAGCAGTTCTATTTCTTCACGGTCGTACTCATGTGGCTCATCCACGTGGGCTTCATGACCTACGAGACGGGCGTCGCGCGCCGCAAGAACGCCCTGGCCACCGCGATGAAGAACATCCTCACGATCGCGGTGGTCACCCCGACGATGTACTACATCGGCTGGTGGATCTACAGCTGCAACCAGCCTGGGATCCCGCCGATTGGGCCGAACAGCGCCGACTTCACCAGCGTCACCTGCCAGAGCGGGATCCCGTGGTCGGACACCTTCGGGCCCAATCTGACCAACAACATCAACCTGGTCTTCTTCCTTGCCTTCACGCTCTTCTCCTGGACGACGGCCTCGATCATGTCCGGGTCGCTGCTCGAGCGGGTTCGCCTCTCCGCCTATCTGGTCCTGGCCTGCCTGCTCGGCTCGGTCGTCTGGATGCTGGACGCGGCCTGGGGCTGGAGCGCCGGCGGCTGGATGACGCTTCGGTTCGGCTTCCACGACTCCATCGCCTCGGCGGTGGTGCACGGCGTTTCAGGAGCGTTCACGCTGGGGGTGTTATTCAACCTCGGGCCACGAATAGGCAAATACACGAAGGAGGGTCTGACCAGGACCTTCAGACCCCACAACATCCATATGACGTTGATGGGATTGATGCTGATCTTCACGGGCTTCTATGGCTTCTATGCCGCCTGCCTGGTGATTGCGTCGACCGCATTCCCGGGGTGGTCCAACATCTACCTCAGCCCGACGACACTCGGCTCGATCGCGATGATCATCACCTTCGGCTTCGCCGGAGGCTTCACCGGGGCCTACTTCACCAGTCGAGGTGATCCATTCTGGACGGTCTCCGGGGGGCTTGCCGGGGTGATCGGCGTCTCGGCGGGGGCCGACGTCTACGCCCCGACGCTCGGCTATCTGCTTGCCATGATCACAGGAGGGACCGTCGTCTACGTCGGAACCTGGATCGAGGAGAAGATGCGAGTCGACGACGTGGTCGGGGCGGTTGCCGTGCACGGCTACTCGGGCTTCATGGGCATCATCTGGGTCGGTGTGTTCGCGGCCGGCTATCCAACCGGTCTCAACAACGTGGACAGCTCCATCTGGGGTCAACTGCTGGGCCTGGCGACCTTCTTGCCGCTGGGCTTCCTCTCGGGATGGGTGGCAGCCAAGATCCTCAAGCAGTTCAACCTGCTGCGCGTGCCGCCCGAGGTGGAGCTCGACGGGCTCGATGCCGCCGAGTACCGATATGACATCCACGTGCCGGAGTTCGCCATCGGAGAGGACCTGCTGATCGAGCCCGATGGGGTGACACGAACACCCGCCGAACAGGTCCAACGTGATGCAGCCAGGGAGCTGGTGAGATGACGATCTGCGAAGCCGGAGGGAGTAGAGTCGATCCGATGAGCGAGGAGGCCCGATGCCGGCGATAATCGACAGCTCACCTGCTTGCATCACCCACAACACGGGCGCAGTCCCGGCCGATGACTCCGCCGACTTCATCCTGCAGGCGAACTTCCAGGACTGTGCCGGGATCATGACGTTTGGGCCCGGCACCGTCTATGGGCCGGATGGAAATTCCGCGGCCAGCGCCTACTACGCGCTCACCTACATCGGCATCTTCGTCACGATCGCAGTGTTGATCGCGTGGGTCGTCGTTGAGAACAGGCGGCTTGTCAGATACGTCCGCGAGAGGAGAAGGTCCGCGGCTGAGGGGCAACGCTGAGATGAACGGAAAGCAAATCGAGTTCCCACCCAAGCAGACTCACGTCAAGGGGTTCGAGTACGGGATGATCGCGATCTGCATCCTCTGCGTGATCATCGTCCTGATCATCGTGCTTGCAACCAGCATCGGGATCGAATCCCGTCCGACCGTCTGAGGCGTGGGCGAAAGCGAGGTCCGTCCCGGCGGGGGTAGTCTCGGCCCGGTGGCGGATCCCCCAAACCGAGCGAACTGGTCGGACCCGAGCACATGGGTGCAGGGACGCAGCGGGCGGGTTCGCCCGACCTGGGGTCGTATCCTCGTCCTGATCGGTCTGGTCGTGCTGGCGGCCATCGCCGCCAGGAGCTGCCAGCAGTCGCAGATCCGGATCAGCAAGGAGCAGGCGATCGCGATCGCCGACCGACAGGTCGACTTCAAGCCGGGGTCCACCCAGATCCGGATGCTCCGACAGGGCCTCAACCGGAAGCCGTTCTGGTTCGTATCCCTGTCGGACCCGATCGGGAGCGCCGTGAACCCCCAGGGATTCACACGGCTCGTGGTGGTCCAGATAGACGCGAACACCGGCAAGGTTGAGGACGTGAGCAACCAGGGCGCGGGCTCATCGAGCCCCCCGAAGGGGAAGAGGCGGCAGGCGACGACCACGCCAAACAGGGGATAGCCCCCGGCGACGCGGCTACTCGTCCTTCGCCACATCCTCCCGCGAGCCCCCGGACGTCTTCTCCGAAGCTACTTCTGGAACCGCGCCGCCTCCTCCGAGCCGGCGGTGGCGGAGCCCTCGCTATAGGAATGGGCTCCGGCCCCGGCGAGCTTGCCGCCCTCGACGATCAGGTACTCCTCGCGGATCGGCTTGCCCTCGAAGTGGCGCTCGAGGATCTCCCTGGTTCCCGCCGCGTAGCGGGCCTGGGCGGAGAGGCTCGAGCCCGAGGTGTGCGGAGTCATCCCGTGCCAGGGCATCGTCCGCCAGGGGTGGTCCTGCGGCGCGGGCTGGGGGAACCAGACGTCGCCGGCGTAGCCGGCAAGCTGCCCGGATTCCAGGGCGTTCACGATCGCGTCGCGGTCGCAGATCTTGCCCCGCGCGGTGTTGATCAGGTAAGCGCCGCGCTTCATCCGCGAGAGCATCTGCTCGTCGAAGAGGTTCTCGGTCTCGGGATGGAGCGGGGCGTTGATCGTGACGACGTCGCACTCGCCCACCATCTCCTCGGTGGTCTCGTGGAAGGTCACCCCCAGCTCCTCCTCCACTTCCGACGGAAGCCGGTGGCGGTCGGTGTAGTGCAGGCCGACGTCGAACGGCTTCATTCGGCGGAGAACCGCTGTGCCGATGCGGCCTGCCGCGACGGTCCCGACCTGCATCCCCTCCACGTCGTACTCCCGCGAGACACAGTCGGCGATGTTCCAGCCGCCATCGACGACCGTCTTGTACGACGGGATGTAGTTCCGAACGAGCCCCAGGATCATCATCACGACGTGCTCGGAGACGCTGATCGAGTTGCAGTAGGTGACTTCGGCGACCGTGATCCCGTTGTCGATGGCGGCCTGGAGGTCGACGTGATCCGAGCCGATTCCCGCGGTGATCGACATCTTCAGGTTCGGCGCCTTGGCGATCCGCTCGGCGGTCAGATAGGCGGGCCAGAAGGGCTGTGAGATCACCACCTCGGCGTCGGGGAGGTGCTGGTCGAACTCGGAGTTCTCACCGTCCTTGTCCGCGGTGACGACGAGCTCGTGGCCGGCGTCCTCGAGGAACTTCCGCAGGCCCAGCTCGCCCGAAACGCAGCCCAGCAGCTCGCCCGGCGAGAAGTCGATCGCGCTGGGTGTGGGGGTGGTCTGCCCGTCTGGGTACTTCTCGATCTTGGGGATGTCGTCCCGCGCGTACGAGGGCGGGTAGCCGTCCACCGGGTCGTCGTAGAGAACACAAACAATCTTCGCCATCCGGATCAGCCTCCTGCTGGGTTGCCTTCTGGGTTCGAGCCGGAGGACCGCCCGGGCACCCAGTCGGTACCGGCGATCGGGATCTTGGCCATCGCCGCCGCCTCGACGGTCAGCGCGACCATGTCCTCGGGTTCGAGGTTGTGGACGTGGGACTTGCCGCATGCACGCGCGATGGTCTGGGCTTCAAGCACCATCGCGCGCAGGTAGTTCGCTATCCGACGGCCGCCGAGCTCGGGGTCGAAGCGACTGGCGAGCTCGTCGTCCTGGGTCGAGATCCCAACGGGGTCGCGGCCCTCGTGCCAGTCATCGTAGAAGCCCGCAGCTGTACCGATCCGCTCGTACTCCCGCTCAAAGCGGTGCGAGTTGTCACCGAGGGCGACCACGGCGGCCACTCCGATCGAAACCGCGTCAGCGCCCAGCGCGAGTGCCTTGGCGACGTCGGCGCCTGAGCGAACACCCCCGGAGACGATCAGCTGCACCTTGCGATGCATGTCGAGCTCCTGCAGCGAGCGGACCGCCTCCGGAATCGCAGCCAGGATCGGGATGCCGACGTGTTCGATGAAGACGTCCTGGCTGGCGGCGGTGCCGCCCTCCATGCCGTCGAGCACGATCACGTCGGCCCCGGCCTTTACCGCGAGGGCGACGTCGAAGTAGGTTCGGGTGGCACCGATTTTCACGTAGATCGGCTTGCGCCAGTCGGTGATCTCCCGGATCTCGCCAATCTTGATCTCGAGGTCGTCCGGACCCGTCCAATCCGGGTGCCGGCAGGCGCTGCGCTGGTCGACCCCCTTCGGCAGGTCGCGCATCTCGGCCACCCGGTCGGAGATCTTCTGGCCCATCAGGATCCCACCACCGCCTGGCTTCGCGCCCTGGCCGACGACGATCTCGACGGCGTCGGCTCGGCGCAGGTCGTCGGGGTTCATCCCGTAGCGCGAGGGGAGGATCTGGTAGATGAGCTTGCTCGAGTGCTCGCGCTCCTCGGGCAGCATGCCGCCGTCGCCCGTCGTGGTGCTGGTCCCCATCGCGCTGGCCCCGCGGCCGAGCGCCTCCTTGGCGGGCGCCGAGAGGGCGCCGAAGCTCATGCCTGCGATCGTGATCGGGATCTCCAGGTGGATGGGCTCCTCGGCGAAGCGTGTGCCGAGCGTGACGTCGGTGGCGCAGCGCTCCCGGTACCCCTCGAGCGGGTAGCGCGAGACGCTTGCTCCGAGGAAGAGCAGATCGTCGAAGTGCGGGACGCGGCGCTTGGCTCCGAAGCCCCGGATGTCGTAGATCCCCTCGCGCGCCATGCGATGGATCTCGTGGATTGTGTTGCGGTCGAACAGTGCCGACTCACGCAGGCCCGGTCGCCAGCGATCGACCAGCTCCGGGTCGAGTGCCTCCTCCTTGCGAAGCGCGTCGAACTCGGTCATCAGTAATCCCCAGCGTTGTCGACCTTGAAGTTGTACAGCTGGCGAGCGGACCCATAGCGCCGGAAGTCGGCCGGATTCGCATCAGCCTCCCCCAGCTCCAGGAGCCGCGTGAGCTCCTCCAGGTGCTCGCCGCGCATCTCCTTCTCCACGCAGTCGGCGCCGAGGGCGGCGACCTCGCCGCGGACGTAGACGTGGGCCTCGTAGATGGAGTCCCCGAGTCCCTCGCCCGCGTCACCGCAGACGACCAGCGCGCCCCGCTGGGCCATGAAGCCGCCGACGTGCCCGATCGAGCCGTGGACCACGATCTCGATCCCCTTCATCGAGATCCCGCAGCGGGCCGAAGCGCTCCCCTTGATCACCAGCAGGCCGCCACGCCCGGTCGCGCCGGCGGACTGGCTGGCGCTGCCCTCGACGACTACACGGCCGGACATCATGTTCTCGGCCACTCCGACCCCGCAGTTGCCCGCCACCCTAACGGTCGCCTGCTTGTTCATCCCGGCGCAGTAGTAGCCCACGTGCCCATTGATCTCGACATCGAACTCGCCATCCAGACCGGCAGCGAGCGCATGGGCGCCCTCGGGATTCTCAATCCGCCACTGGCTGGAGCCCTGGCCGCTCGCTTCGTGCAGGCGCTGGTTGATGTCCCTCACGGTCGTGGTCGCGAGGTCGACCGACTGCAAAGCGGCGCGCGTCGTGCTCACGCCACCTTCGCTCGCTGCCAGGAGTAGACCCGCCCAGGCTCGGGCTCCCATTGGCGCGCGTCCTCGGCTCCGGGCAGCGTTGCGATCGCCCGGTACTCCGAGGCCATCGCGACCCAGTCGTCGGTCTCGGCCATCACGGCCGGCTTGCAGGCGATCGGGTCGCGCAGCACCGCGAAGCCGTCGGCCGTGCCGACGGCAAAGGTGTAGAAGCCGTCGAGGTCGGTCAGGCAGCGCTCCAGCGCGGTCTCCAGGTCGTCGCCCTCCGAGAGCCGCCAGGTGAGGAATCCGGCCGCGACTTCCGAGTCGTTGTCGGTCTGGAACTCGATCCCCTGGCCGCGCAGGAAGACGCGAAGCCGGTTGTGGTTGGAGAGGGAGCCGTTGTGGACCAGGCAGAGGTCGAGGCCCGTCGAGAACGGGTGGGAGTGCTCGGTGGTGACGCGGCTCTCCGTCGCCATCCGGGTGTGTCCGAGGGCGTGGGTGGCGGATATCTGATCCAGCCCGAAGCGCACGAAGAAATCCCGTGGGTCCCCAGCCTCCTTGTAGATCTCGATGCGCTCGCCGACGCTCATCACCCGCAGCTCGGGATGCCGGGCGGCTAGCCACCGCTGCAGCTGGTCGCCGTCCTCGCTCACCAGGAAGAGTGCGTGGGTGGCGCGAACCTCGGGCCCGCCGACCTCTCCGAAGCTCTCCGACAGCTCGGTGTGGAGCTCATGCCACGGGTAGTCCTCGTCGGGAGAGAAGAGCGACACCTTGCACGACCCGACGGGTGCCGGGTCGCGATAGAACGCAACGCCGGCGCTGTCCGGCCCACGGTCGGCGAGCTGCCCGAGCATCGCGCTCAGGTGCGCGCCGAGGTTCTCCTCAACGTCGCTCGACTTGCTGAACAGCCCGGCTATGCCGCACATCTCTGAACCTCGCTCTCAGGCGAGCTGCAGGTACCGGTCGATCTCCCATTTGGTGATCTGTTCGTGTGCCTGCTGCCACTCGCGCCGCTTGCAGCGGATGAAGTAGTCGACGTAGTCCTCGTCCCGCGCCCGGCCGAGGGCCTTGCGTAGGACCTCGTCCTCCTCCAGCTCACGCGTCGCATCGAGGAGGTTCTCCGGCAGCGTCTCTACCCCCATCCTCTCTCGATCTTCGACGCTGGTCTCGTACATGCTGCCCGAGCTCGGGTCGCCGGGGTCGATCCCGTTCTCGATCCCGTCGAGGCCTGCGGCGAGCACCGCGGTGGCCGCCAGGTACGGGTTGCAGGCGCCGTCTACCGTCCGGTCCTCGATCCGGCCCTCCTCCGGGATGCGAAGCATCATCGTTCGGTTGTTCCACCCGTAGGTGACGTAGGCGGGAGCCCAGGTCGCGCCACTGGTCGGAGCGCCGATGACGAGGCGCTTGTACGAGTTCACTGCCGGGGCGGTCAGGGCGATGTAGGCCTTGGCGTGCTTCTTCAGGCCGCCGACGAACTGATAGCCCTTCTCGCTCAGTCCCATCCCGCGCTCGTCCTTGTCGCGGTCGGCGTGGAAGACGTTGGTGTCGCCGTCCCAGAGGCTCATGTGCATGTGGCAGCCGTTTCCGGTCAGGGTGCCGAACGGCTTCGGCATGAAGGTGGCGATCAGGCCGCGCTCCTGCGCCATCGCCTCCACCATGTAGCGGTAGAAGACGGCGCGATCGCTGCTCGTCAGCGGGTCCGACGGGCCAAAGTTCTGCTCGAACTGGCCGTTGGCGTCCTCGTGGTCGGTGGCGTAGAGCCCCCATCCCAACGAATTGACGTTCTTGATCACCTCGGAGACGAAGTCGAAGCTCCGGGTCAGCGCGCGGATGTCGTAACAGGGAAGCTCGAGGGTGTCGAGCTTGTCGGCGATCTCGATGCCGCCGTCCTCCGTCTGCCGCAGGAGGAAGTACTCGAGCTCGTAGCCGATCTTGAACTGGTAGCCCATCTCCTCGCAGCGCTGCATCTGGTGGCGCAGGATGGTGCGTGGGCAGTACGGCCATTCCTCGCCCTCGACCGTGACGTTCGAGGCGAACCAGCCCACGTCCGGCCTCCAGGGCAGCTTCGTGAACGAGCCGACGTCGGGCATGGCGATCATGTCGGGGTCGTTGGGTTGTTGGCCGATGTCGCCGGCGGCGAAGCCAGCGAAGCCGGCGCCGTCGGTGAACAGCGATTCGAGCTCCTCGGCGGGGATCAGCTTGGCGCTCGGTCTCGCGTGCATGTCCACGAAGTTCGCAAACAGGAACTCGATCCCGTCGTCCTTGACTGCCTTGCGAACATCGTCAGCCGTTGGGCGGTCGCTCGCGCTCATAGCTGTATGTATGCCACACACGCGATGCCGCGGCAATGGTGGGCGCCGCCAGGTTTGGCTGAGACTCTATGTGAGTTGACGACATAGCTCATGCTGATCCGCTGCCCCGCCGTCTCGGCGATCATGGAGGCGTTCATCAGCTGCCCGGACCTCTTTTGCGTCTTTGAACCAATTTGTCTAGTATGCCGCACGAAGGTTACTTTGACGGGCCAACAGCAGCAATAGCGCCATGTCGTTCCTGCTCACCTGTCCGAACTGTGGTCCGCGGGAGGTCACCGATTTCGTCTTCGGGGGCGAGGTTGTCCCGCGGCCACGGAGCAAGCCCACTCAGAGGGAGCTGAACACCTACAACTACTTCCGCCGCAACGTGGCGGGCCTCCAGCGGGAGTGGTGGTATCACCGGTCCGGCTGCAGGGCGTGGTTCGTGGCGGATCGCGACACCACCACGAACGAGGTGAGCTGGGTGGGGCTGCCCGAATGAGCGAGCGGCTTCCTCCCGACCCGAACCAGCGAATCGATCGCGGCCGGCCGGTCGCCTTCGAGTTCGACGGCAAGCGCGTCGAGGCATACGAGGGCGACACGATCGGCTCGGCGCTCCATGCCTCCGGGCGCCGGCTGATCTCGCGCAGCTTCAAGTACCACCGGCCCCGCGGGCTGCTCTGCTGCGCGGGCCAGTGCCCGAACTGCCTGGTCGAGGTGGACGGCTGGCCCGGAGTCCGGGCCTGCACCGAGCCCGTGCGGCAGGGCATGGACGTCAGGCACATGAATGCGAGCCCCTCGCTGGAGTTCGACGCGATGAGGGCCACCGACCTGGTCGGGAGCCGCCTCACACCGCCCGGCTTCTATTACAAGACCTTCATCCGGCCCCGGCGTCTGTGGCCGCTCTACGAGAGGGTTCTGCGGCACGCCGCGGGGCTCGGCAAGCTGCCGAAGAAGCAGGCCGAGCGGGAGTGGCACACCGAGTACCGCCGCCGCCACGCCGACATTCTGGTGATTGGAGGCGGCATCGCGGGGATGGCGGCCGCGCTGCAAGCCGCCGAGCTGGGCGCTGATGTCGTCCTCGTCGACGACGGCCCCGAACTCGGTGGATCAGTTCTCGCCGGCGACACGGCCGGCGAGGCCAAGGAGCTGGCCGCGCGGGTTGCGGGGGCCGGGGTCGAGATCCTCGCGCCCGCGGCCGCGATCGGCTGGTTCGACGGGCTCGTGCCAGTCTGGTGCGGCAGCACGCTGCATCAGATCCGGGCCGGCGCCCACATCACCGCGACGGGCTCGATCGAGCAGCCCCTGATGTTCGAGGGCAACGACCTCCCCGGAGTGATGCTGTGCTCCGGCGCCGAGCGGCTGGCGTCGCTCTACGGGGTCCGGCCCGGGAAACGTGCGGTGATCGCGACCACCACCGATCGCGGGCTCGAGTCCGCGCTCGCCCTGCATGACGCTGGAGTCGCTGTCGCGGGGGTCGCCGACGCCCGGCCCGCGAAGGCGGACGAGGAGCTCGCGGCGCGGCTGGAGCGGGAGGGCATTCCGCTGCTGCGCGGCACCGTCGTGGTCAGGGCCTTCGGCCGCAAGAAGGTGAAGGGAGCGGTGGTCGCCGCCCTGGGAAGCGACGGCGAGCCGGACGCGGGGACCGATCGCGGCATCGACTGCGACCTGGTGGCGGTCTCCGGTGGGAGCGTCCCGTCGGGCTCGCTGCTCCTCCAGGCCGGCGCCAAGGCGCGCTGGGACGAGGACGCCGGTGCATACGTGCCGGGCGAGACCCCGCCGGGCGTAATCGCGGCGGGGGCCGTCGCCGGACACGCCTCGCCGGACGACGCCGAGGCCTCCGGCCTGCTGGCGGGGACGGAGGCCGCGCTCTCGCTGGGCTACGGGGACGACCAGACCCGCGCCGGCCTGGCCGAGGCCCGCGAGACCCTCACACGCGGCGATGGCGGGGTCAGGGCGGAGCCGCCGGCAGCGGCGCACGCCGGCCGGGGCCACGGCAAGTGCTTCGCCTGCCTCTGCGAGGACGTCACGACCGACGACATCGACTTCTCGATCGACGAGGGATTCGACTCGCTGGAACTCCTGAAGCGATACACGACGGTGACGATGGGCCCCTGCCAGGGGCGGATGTGCCAGCTCGCATCGATCCGCAAGATGGCCGAGCACAAGGACGAGCATCTCGACGAGGTCGGGCTGACCACCGCCCGGCCCCCGTGGTCGAGCATCCCGATGGGCGTGATGGCCGGCAGGCCGTTCGAGCCCGCCAAGCGCTCCGCGGTCCACGGTCGTCACCGGGAGCTCGGCGGTGACGTGCTCTGGGCGGGCGACTGGCGGCGCCCCTACGACTACGGCGATCCGAAGGGGGAGACCATGGCGGTGCACGACGGCGCCGGCCTGATCGACGTCTCGACCCTCGGCAAGCTGATCGTCCGCGGGCCGGAAGCGGGCCGGTTCCTCAACCTGCTCTACCCGAACCGATTCGACAACCTGAAGCCGGGTCGAGTCCGCTACGGGGTGCTCGGCGATGACGCCGGGCGGATAGCCGATGACGGCACGGTCTGCCGTCTCGATGAGCTCTCCTACTACGTCACCACCACCTCGAGCGGCGCGGACGCGGTCGAAGCCTGGTTCGCCTGGTGGCTCGCCGAGTGGGACCTCGACGTCCACCTCACGGACGTCAGCCAGGGGCTGTCCGCCTTCAACCTCGCGGGGCCGCGCTCGCGCGAGATCCTCTCCGGGCTCACCGAGCTCGGCTGCTCGAACGAGGAGTTCGCCTACCTCGACGGGAAGCGCGCTCACGTGGCGGGCGTTCCCTGCCTGCTGCTGCGGATCGGGTTCGTGGGGGAGCTGGGCTACGAGCTGCACTGCCCCGGCTCCCTCGCCGAGGATCTGTGGGATGCCCTGATCGTGGCGGGCGAACCACACGGCATCAGGCCGTTCGGCCTCGAGCCCCAACGGGTGCTCCGGCTTCAGAAGATGCACATCCTCGTCGGGCAGGACACCGACGCCGAGTCCAATCCGCTCGAGGCGGCGATGCCGTGGATCGTCAAGCTCGACAAGGAGGAGGACTTCATCGGCCGATGGGCGCTGGAACATGTTCAGGAGCGCGGTGACGAGAACAAGCTGGTCGGCTTCACGATGTCGAACGGGGCGGTGCCGATCGAGGGCGCCGCCGTGGTCGGCGCTGGGGACCGGCCGGTCGGCCGGGTCACCTCTTCGCGCTTCTCACCCAAGCTCGAGAAGACGATCGGAATGGCCTGGGTGCCGGCCGGGCTGGCGGAGGACGGCACCGAGATCACTCTGGCCGACAACGGGCGGCGGCTGACGGCGCAGGTGCAGACGACGCCCTTCTACGACCCGGACCAGGAGCGGCTGCGCGGATGAGCTTCGAGTTCCTCGCCCCCGATGCAGCCCGGCCGGTCGACGGGACGGTGCCCGTGCTCCGCAGCCCGATCGAGTGGGCCCTCCGCGACCGGGGCGCGAACTTCACTGACCGCGCCGGCTGGCGGGTGGTGACCGACTACGGGAATCACGCGGCCGAGCTGGCCGCGTGCCGCGAATCCGTCGGCGTGGCCGACCTCTCCTACCTGGGCAAGCTCGAGCTCCAGGCCGAGCCCGGGATCGTCTCCTCGATCGTCGCGGAGCTCACGGGCGGCGGCGCGATCTCACTCGGGAACGGAAGGCTTCATGAGGAGGTCTGGTGGTGTCCAATGACGATGGGCCGCGTTCTGGCCCTGAGCCCGCCTGAGAGGACGGCAGAGGTGCGCGACCTCCTGGAGGCCGCCTCCTCTGCCGTTTCCTTCGCGTCCGTGGTTGACATGACGTCGGCGTACGGGTCGAACGCTCTAGCCGGCCCACTGTCCCGGGAGACCTTCGCCAGGACCATGGCACTCGACCTGCGGCCGAACCACTTCGAGGTTCGCGACTTCGCCCCCGTGTCGGTGGCGCGGACGCCCGGGATGGTGCTCCGGCAGGGGCCCGACCTGTACCTGCATCTGTTCGGGGCGGGGTTCGCCGACTACATCTGGACGGTCTTCGTCGATGCGGCGGAGCACCTGGGCGGGCGCGCAGTCGGAACCGCGGCGCTCGACGCCGTGGCGAGCACCGGGGAGGGCGTCCATGCGTGACCTTTTCCGGAAGCGCCGCATGTGGCGCCGGACGCCGGACCTGAAGGACCGCTACGACGTGGTCATCGTCGGGGGCGGCTCACACGGCCTCTCCCTCGCCTATTACCTCGCCCGCGACCACGGGATCACCGACGTCTGCGTGTTGGAGCAGGGGTACATCGGGTCGGGCGCCGCGGGGCGCAACACGACCATCCTGCGCTCCAACTACAAGACGCCCGAGGGCGCCCGCTTCTACGACGCCTCGGTGCGCCTCTACGAGGGGCTCTCCGCGGAGCTGCGGTTCAACCTCCTCTTCTCGCAACAGGGGCACCTCACCCTGGCCCACACCGATCGCGCGATGTTCGTGATGAACGAGCGCGCGGAGGTCAACCAGCTGGCGGCGATCGACTCCAAGGTGATCGGACCTGAGGAGATCGCGCGCCTCGTGCCGGCGATGTCGCTGGCCCCAGACGCGGTCTATCCGGTGATGGGCGCCCTCTATCACCCACCCGGAGGAATCATCCGCCACGACGCTGTGGTCTGGGGATTCGCGAGCGGCGCGGACGCCGCCGGAGCCGAGATCCACCCGTACCGGAAGGTCACAAAGATCGAGCGCTCCAACGGACGCGCCACCGGCGTGGTCCTCGCCGATGGGCGTCGGATCGAGGCGGGCACCGTGGTCAGCACCACCGCCGGGTGGAGCTCGACGGTGGCCGCGATGGCCGGCGTGGAGCTTCCGATCACCACACACATCCTCCAGGCCTTCGTGACTGAGCCGCTGAAGCCGCTGCTCGACATCGTCGTGGTCTCCTCCCAGATGCACGTCTACATCTCCCAGACCGACCGCGGCGAGTTCCTGATCGGCGCCGAGATCGAGCCCTGGACCACCTACCGCCAGCAGGGCACCCTCAACTTCCTGCAGGAGTGCTCGCGCCACACGCTCGAACTTTTCCCGCAGCTGGAGCGCGCGCGGATCCTCCGGAGCTGGGCGGGGCTCTGCGACATCACTCCGGACTACAGTCCGATCCTCGGGCGGACCGAGGTGGACGGGTTCCTGCTCAGCGCCGGGTGGGGCACCTATGGCTTCAAGGCGGCGCCGATCGTTGGCAAGACCCTGGCCGAGCTGATCGCCACGGACGAGGTCCCAGAGCTGATCGAGTCGTTCACGCTCGAGCGCTTCTACGCGGACCGGCTCGTGTCCGAGGTGGGATCGGCGGCGGTCTCACATTGAGCGAGGTGATGAGCAGATGAAGACAAGCCTCGAGATCGCGCAGGAAGCGCAGCTCGAACCGATCGACGCCCTCGGCGCTCGCATCGGGCTTCTTCCCGAGGAGATAGAGCCGTACGGGCGCTACAAGGCGAAGATCTCCCTGGACGCAATCGATCGGCTCTCCGACAAGCCGGACGCGAAGCTCGTTTGCGTGGCGGGGATGACGCCGACGAGGGCGGGAGAGGGCAAGACCACCACCTCAGTGGGTCTGACCGAGGGGCTCGGCCACATCGGCAAGAACCCGGTCCTCTGCCTCAGGGAGCCCTCGCTGGGACCTGTGTTCGGGATCAAGGGAGGCGCGGCCGGCGGCGGGCTCGCCCAGGTGGTCCCGATGGAGGACCTAAACCTGCACTTCACCGGCGACATCCATGCGATCGGCGCCGCCAACAACCTGCTTGCCGCACTCCTGGACGCGTCGATCCTCCATGGCAACCCGCACAAGATCGACGCGCTCAGGGTGACCTGGAAGCGGGCGGTCGACATGAACGACCGGGCCCTGCGAGCCGTGGCGCTGGGCCTGGGCGGCGCGACCAACGGTTACCCGCGTGAGAGCGGATTCGACATCACCGCCGCCTCCGAGGTGATGGCGATCCTCGCTGTGGCGCGCGACATCCACGACCTCCGCAAGCGCCTGGGCAGGATCACCGCGGCCTACTCCCACGAGGGCGAGCCGGTGACCGCCGATGACCTGGGAGCGGCGGGAGCGATGACCGTGCTGCTGAAGGACGCGATCAAGCCGAACCTGATCCAGACGCTGGAGGGGCAGCCCTGCCTCATGCACGCCGGGCCGTTCGCGAACATCGCACACGGGAACTCGTCGCTGATCGCCGACCTGCTCGGGATGAAGCTGGGCGACTACGTCGTGACCGAGTCCGGCTTCGGTTCGGACATGGGAATGGAGAAGTTCATCGACATCGTCTGCCAGGCCGGCGGCATCAGCCCAAGCGCCGTCGTCCTCGTGGCGACGGTGCGGGCACTGAAGCACCATGGCGGCCTCGACGAGGGGGAGCAGGCGAGCAAGAAGCGAGCGGGTGAGGCGATCGAGGCGGGTATGGCCAACCTACACCGTCATCTGGGCATCGTCGAGGAGTTCAACCTGCCCGCCGTGGTCGCGGTCAATCGCCGGCCGGAGGACACGGATGAGGAGGTGGAGCTGGTCAGGCGCCTCGCCGAGGAGGGCGGTGCCGCCGGTGCAGCGGTCAGCACCGGCTTCACCGAAGGCGGCGCGGGAACGGCCGAGCTGGCCGAAGCCGTGGTCGCCGCCTGCGACGGGCGGGTTGACCTCCGGCCGCTCTACGAGGATGGAGACGGCGTCAAATCGAAGATCGAGAGCGTCGGAACCCGCATCTACGGCGCGAATGAGATCGTCTACTACCTAGAGGCGGAGCGAAAGATCCAGCAGTTCACAGACCAGGGGCTCGCCCACCTCCCTGTCTGCATGGCGAAGACGCCGCTCTCGCTCTCGGCGGACCCGGAGCTGCTGGGCGCGCCGACCGACTTCCAGCTTCCGGTGCGCGACGTCCGCGCCTACACGGGCGCTGGCTGGCTGGTGCCCCTCTGCGGCGCCGTCCAGCAAATGCCGGGTTTGGGCAAGACGCCAGCCGCGCACAACGTTGACATCGATGCTGAGGGCCGGACGGTTGGACTGTTCTAGGCGGAGCGATGGCTGAGCTCGGCAGCCGAGGCATCGCCGAAGCCCTCGACGTGCTGGCCTCGCCGGGGGAGCCCGCGGCCGCCGGTGTCGCTTCGGCGATCACCGCCGCGGCGGCAGCCGGGGTGGTCGAACTCGCCGCCGGCTTGGCCGCCAGGCGGGTTACCGAGCAGGGCCGGAATGACGAGGCCGACCGCATGCGCGAGCTCGCCCAACAGGCCGGCAAGCTCAGGGCGCGTCTGCTGGCAGCCGCGGATGAGGACGCGCGCGCATACGCCGGGGTGACCAAGGCCCGCGAGGGACACGGACGAGCCAGGGCGCTCGACCGCGCCAGCGACCCACCACTCGCAATCGCGGAGGGCGCCGCCGCGGTCGCCGAGCGAGCCGCCGAGGTCGCCGCTGCAGGTGATTGGAGCTTCACCGCCGACGCGGTCGTCGCCGGGGAGCTGGCCGCAGCGGCGGCGCGCGGATGCGCCCAGCTGGTCGAAGCCAATCTCGCGGGAGAACCGGGCGATCCCCGCCCCGCACGCGCCCGTGCCGCCGCGGACCTCGCCGAGCGCGCCAGCCGCAATGCGGCGGACGGCGCCGCCCGGACGAGGCGGTCCACGGTGGATTCCGCGACGGGCTGAGGCCCGCGAGCATTGGCTACGCTCGCGCCTGTGTCTCGCCCGTCGCTGGTGGACGTGACGGAAACCGCGCTGCGGCAGCGGCTGGCGCCCGGCCGGGCTCGACCCGGGGATCGCCTGCCGCCCGAGAAGGAGCTGGCCGATTCACTCGGCGTCTCCCGAGGAACCCTGCGCCTCGCATTGGAGCGCCTCGAGAGTAACGGCGAGGTGAACCGGCGGCAGGGCAGCGGCACCTTCGTCGGCCGCGTTGCGATGCCGGCCGCCTTCAGCGAGGGCCTCGAGGTGCTCGAGTCCTATGCCTCGCTGGCGCGCCGCCAGGGGAAGCAGCTGACCGCCCGAGACATCTCCATCGAGCAGGCGCGACTGCCCGGCTACGTCGCCGAGGAGCTGGGGGTCCGCCGGGGAGTCAAGGCGCCGCTTATCCAGCGGACTCTGATTGCCGACGGAACAGTGGCCGCCCACATGCGGGACATCGTCCATCCCGAGATCACCCTGCCCCCGGCCGACGAGCTCCGCTCGGCTCTTGAGTCGGGCAAGATGATGCTCGACGTCCTCGTCGAGCACGAGGTGCCGATCGCCTTCGCGAGAACGCATGTGAACCCACGGCTCGTGGAACCGGACAGCCGGGTGGGACAGGCGCTGGACACGACGCGGCTCACCGCGACGCTGGAGTTGGTCGAGGTCATGCACCTGGCGGAAGGCGAGGCGGTGCAGTATTCGACGGAGATATTCCCGCCCGGCTCACTCGACCTGCACGTGATGCGAAGCCTCGCTCAGGTCCAGGGGTAGGGCCCCGAGGAAGCCAGATGGGTCTCCCCGCGGATGAAGCGGGAGAGCCTGTACGCATCGAGGCCGGGCTCACCCGCGAGGACGTCGTCGGCGGCAAGGCGGCCGAGCGCGAGCATCTTGAAGCCGTGGCCCGAGTCCACGATCGCGTAGGCGTTGGGCAGCACCCAGTCGCAGACCGGGTAATTGTCGGGCGTGTGGGCGACGATCCCGCCCGCGGGAGTGACCTGCCACTCGCCGCTGCGCCCCCTGAAGCGCCCGAAGGCGGCCGCCAGTCCCGACTCGAAGAACTCGGCGAAGCCGGCCTCGGCCGCGTGCGCCGGATTGTCGGGGCCGTACGGGTCGAGCTCGGGATCGGAGAGCAGCACGGGAAGCCCGCCCCCCGTGACCCCTGCACCGGTCCGGCCCATGTGGAAGTAGATCCCCCAGGCGTCCGGCAGCAGCTCGCGCCCGTCTCGGTCGGAGCGCAGGCCGCCGGCCTGGTCGAGGTGGACGACGGGGGCCTCGCGTCCAGCGCGCCCGCCGAGTCCGGTCCCCGGGAGCGCGAACTGGCCCTCCTGCGCCTTCCAGTAGTCGATCAGCGGCCGGGCCTCTCCTCCAGCCAGCTCGATCTCGGCGGGGAGGCCCAGCATCTCCCAGAGGCGAGCCGCCCAGGGGCCGGGAGCCGCGACGACCGCCTCGCACTCGAGCCTCCCACCGGAGGTGACCACCGCCTCCACCCCGTCGGCGCCGAGCTCGAAGCCCGTCACCTCGACTCCCTCGGCGATGCGCGCCCCCGCGGCGCGCGCCTGCTCGGCCAGGTGCCGCACGGTCTGCATCGCATCGGCCCAGCCCCCCCGGCTCTCATAGAGGACGCCCTCGACCGGCGCCTCCCAGTCGGGCCAGGTCCAGGTCAGGTACTCGCCGCAGTCTGCCCCGCCGACCACGAGCTCTGACTCGTATCCGACCTCCTCATGCTGTTCCCGGATCGCCACCAGATCCTCGACCTGAGTCCCAGGCACCGCCGCCAGGTAGCCGACCTGCCTGAACCCGTAGCCGGAGGGGTCCTCCTCGAACATCTCGACCGACTGCCGGATCAGGTCGGTGACCGCGGGCGAGCGGTAGTAGTTGCGCACGATCCCGCCGGCGATGCCCGAGGCGCCGGCGCCGATCCGGTCCTTCTCCAAGACGAGCACGTCGGCGCCGCGCTCCGCCAGGCGCCAGGCGGCGGAGAGGCCGTGCACGCCGCCGCCCACGACGACGTGGCTCGCGTCCTTCAGCTCCACGGATAGGGGCTGCTTGAAACCGGGTGCAGGTCGCCGGTCTCGAAGCGCTCGAAGCGGAAGGGGTGAAGAAGGGAGGAGTGCTCGCCCTGAAGCACGCGGGCGATCTCCCGTCCGACGGCGATCATCTTGTAGCCGTGGTTCGAGTCGGCGGCCACGAAGACGTTCGGGAGGATCCGATCGAAGACTGGGAAGTTGTCAGGGCTGAAGGCTCCGGCTCCCCCGGATCGCTCCTGTACATACCTGGCGCGGCAGCCCTGGAACCGCTCCATGCAGTGGGAGAGTGCCGCGCACCAGAGATCGGGGAACCCCGGCTCCACGCTGCCGGTCGGATAGGGGTCCACCTCGAAGCTGTTCCCCACGGTCAGCGGTTGGGCACCCCCCTGGACCGTCCGCCGGTCCGGCTTCACATAGATCCCCCACGGCTGGTCCGTGACCAGCTCACCGTCGTCGGCGATCAGAGGGCGATGGGAGTCGACGTGCAGCACCGGCGACTCGCGTCCATCCTCGGTCGTCAGCGTCGAGGGCGGCAGCGCCACCTCCCCCTCCTGGAGGTACCAGTACGTCCACATCGGGAGTTCGCGATCGACCGAGCCCGCGGGCCGGCGCACGTCGATGCGGTCGGGCTGCCCGAGCATCTCCCAGAGCGAGGCGATCCACGGCCCGACTGCGACGACGACCTGGTCGACGTGGACGTCCCCGGCGGTGGTCTCGACCCGTTCGACGGCACCCGAGCCGTCCAGTGAGAAGCCGGTGACCTCGACGCCCTCGACGATCGTCGCCCCGGCGGCGCGGGCCTTGTCGGCAAGGCCCAGCATCGACTCACGGTTGAAGGCGAATCCGCCGGCGCGCTCGTGGAGGCAGACGGTCAGCCCGGCGGCGCGCCAGTCCCCGAACAGGCCCCGCATGTGGGCGGCCACCTCGTCCTCTCCTGTGTGGAGCTCCGACGGATAACCGATCCGCTGCTGACGCTCGAATACCTCCGAGAGCTCATCCTCCTGGGCGGGCGGACCGAGCGCGACGTACCCGGAGCCGTGATAGCTGAGGGCATCGGGATCGGACTCCCAGATCTCGACGCAAGCCGCCATCAGCTCCTGCATGGCCGGCTGGAAGTAGTTGTTCCGGATCACCCCGCAGGCGATCCCCGAGGCGCCCGCAGCGACCCCGGCCTTGTCGACGACCAGCGCCTCCTCTCCCGCGTCGGCCAGGTGCCAGGCGGTGGACAGCCCGTGGACGCCGGCGCCGATCACCAGATGGCGCGCGGACTCGGGCAGCGCCGGCATCAGCTCAACTCAGTGCTCCGGGGGCTCCCAGCCCTCGAGCACCGGTGGCCTCCAGTCGTCACCGACGGTCTTCGAGTCGCGCACCCAGGGGCCGAGCTCGGGCTGGGGGAACTTGGCGTGCGGGCCCTTCAGCCGGATTCCGTAGGAGTTGCCGGAGGTGAGGTGGGCGATCAGGACCTTGCGGGCGATCTCGTTCTCGCGTCCCTCGGGGATCGGGAAGTAGATCCGCAGGAAGGAGTTCGAGTAGCGGTCGAAGACGGCGGGAGTCCCCTCCTCCTCAAGCAGCTCGACGTCCTCGAGCCAATTGAGGTCCTTGCCAGGGGTCGCCGCGTCGAGGTCGATGCCCTCGACCAGGGAGATGTCCTCCTGGTACGGAAAGCGCTTGCCGGAGAGGTACTCCGCGTCGATCGAGACGACCTTCTCCGGCTCGCGGACCTCGTCGGCGCGCGTCACTGGCCGTCCTCCGCGCCAGTGCGCGCCGCGTCGGGGATGTAGTCCACGGGATTCTCGAGGTACTGGTCGAGCAGGGTGCGGATCTCGCCGAGCGCACGCTCCTCGGTGACGCCGGGGATGTACTCCGTGCCGGCCAGAGGCACCCGCGCCATGGCGGAGGCCTCCACGGTGAGCGCGGCGAGGTCCTCGGGCTCGAGGTTGTGAACGCTCGTCTTGCCGCAGGCCCGGGCCAGCATCTGGACCTCGAGCGTCAGGGCGTGCAGGAAGTTGAACACGCGCTGCGCCGCCTGGTCGACGTCGAGCCGCTTGCGCAGCTCGGGGTCCTGCGTGGTGATCCCGACCGGGCATCGCCCGGTGTGGCAGTGGTAGCACTGGCCGGCCGGGACGCCGACGGTCCCCTCGTAGTCGGTGACGCCGGGGATCTCCTTGTTGCAGTTGAGCGCCATCAGCGCGGAGTGCCCGATCGCGATCGCGTCGGCGCCCAGGGCAAGGCACTTCGCGACGTCGCCGCCGTTGCGAATCCCGCCGGCGACGACCAGGTCCACGTCGTCGGAGAGTCCGACGTCCTCCAGCGCGCGGCGCGCCTCCGGGATCGCCGCCAGCAGCGGGATCCCGGTCTCCTCGGCGGCGATGTGCGGGCCCGCGCCGGTACCACCCTCGGCACCGTCCAGATAGATGATGTCCGGGCCGCACTTGGCGGCCATGCGGACGTCGTCGTAGACCCGTGCCGCGCCCAACTTGAGCTGAATCGGGACCTCGTAGTTGGTCGCCTCCCGGGTCTCCTGGACCTTCAGCGAGAGGTCGTCGGGACCGAGCCAGTCGGGGTGTCGCGCGGGCGACCGCTGGTCGATGCCCGCCGGAAGGCTTCGCATCTCGGCGACCTGTTCGGTCACCTTCTGGCCCATCAGGTGCCCGCCGACCCCGACCTTGCAGCCCTGGCCGATGAAGAACTCGATCCCGTCGGCCAGCATCAGGTGATGGGGGTTGAAGCCGTAGCGGCTCTGAATCACCTGGTAGTACCACTTGGTCGAGAGGTCGCGCTCGGGCGGGATCATCCCCCCCTCTCCCGAGCAGGTCGCGGAGCCGGCCATCGAGGCGCCCTTGGCGAGGGCCATCTTGGCCTCGAGCGACAGCGCGCCGAAGCTCATGCCGGTGATGTAGACGGGGATGTCGAGCTCGAGCGGCTTCTTCGCGAAGCGGCTGCCGAGTACCGTCGTGGTGTCGCACTTTTCCCGGTAGCCCTCGATCACGAAGCGGGTCAGGGTTCCGGGCAGGAACATCAGGTCGTCCCAGCCGGGAAGCTTCTTGAACATCGAGAAGCCGCGCATCCGGTAGCGGCCGAGCTCGGCCTTCATGTGGATGTCGTTGATCACCTCGGGCGTGAAGATCGGGCTGCGTCCGATCACCTCACGCCCCGCCGGAGCCACCCCTGACGCATCCTTGCTCTGCTCCGCCATCGCGGTCCTCCTAGAGAACGAGCTTGCGCTCGCTCGGTTCGAGATTGTCGTAGTTGTAGAGCTTCTTTCCCGACACGAATTTGCGCAGGTCAGGCGGACTCCCGAGCCCGTGGATCGAGAACTTGCGCTCGACCAGCTCGGTGTCCTCGTCCGTCCAGTCGGCCTCCACGCAGTCGATGCCGAGGGAGGCGATCTCGCCCCCGACATAGATGGTGCCGTCGTACATCGAGTCCCCCAGCCCGTGGCCTACATCGCCGAGAATGATCTGGCGCCCCCGCTGCAACATGAAGCCGGTCATCGAGGCGGCGTTGCCGAGCACGATGATGGTGCCGCCCTTCTGATCGATCCCGGTGCGCGCGCCGACGTCGCCCTTGACGACCAGGTCGCCTCCCCGCAGCGCGGCGCCCGCCAGCGAGCCGGCATTGCTCTCGACGATGACGACGCCGGACATCATGTTCTCGGCCACCGACCAGCCCACGCGCCCGGTGATCTCGACCTCGGGCCCGTCGATCAGCCCGCAGCCGAAGTACCCCAGGCTGCCCTCGAACCGGATCCGGCAGCGGGCCAGGATCGCCACGCCGAGGGAGTGACGGGCGCTCGGATCGCGCACGGTCACGTCGGTGACGCCCTCCTCGTAGATCAGCCACCGCAGCTCCGCGTTGATCTTGCGCGTGGTCATGTCGCCGGCCTCGATCACCGCGCTCTGCCCGTCGATCTTGGCTGCCTTCGGGACCGAGTCGTCGAGCTCGACGAGGCCGCGCTCGTCCATGCGGGGCTGCCCGCTCACCTGCTCCACACGCGCACCTCGCCCTCATAGGGATCGTGGGTCTCGATCTCGCGGTCGAGGACCTGGCGGATCGCGATCTCCTCGGAGGCCAGGGCGACGATGTCATCGTCCTCGTACAGCACCAGCGGCTTGGCGCCGAGCTCATCCTTGGCCACTCCGAGCGAGTCCTCCGTAACGCAGATGTAGGTGAAGACCCCGTCCAGGTCCTCGAGGCTCTGGTGCATCGCCTCCTCGAGTGTGCGGCCCCGGCTCATCTGCTCTGCGAGGTAGACGGCGATGATCTCCGAGTCGCAGTCGGACTGGAAGCGGTGGCCGGCCCGTGTCAAGCGCCGCCGCCAGTCGTGGAAGTTGGTCAACTGTCCGTTGTGGACGACGGCGACGTCCGGGAAGGGGTACGCCCAGTAGGGATGGGCGTTGGCGATGTCGACGTCCGACTCGGTCGCCATCCGCGCGTGCCCGATCGCGTGGGTGCCCGTGAACTCTCCAAGCCGGTAGCCGCCGGAGACGGTCTCGGCGTCGCCGAGGTCCTTGATGATCTCGAGCGAGCGCCCGAGCGACAGGACCTCGGTATGGCGCACGCGCTCCACGGCGTCCGCG
>DATDJZ010000056.1:0-30863 GCA_036520315.1 Solirubrobacterales bacterium
TCCTCGGATTCGGCCGTGGCCAGCCTCACCGAGAGGGGGATGATCGAGGAGCGCGGCAGGACCAGGTTCGGGGCGGTCACCTACGGCACCACCGCCCTGTTCGAGAAGCTCTTCGGGCTCTCCGGCCTGGACGCGCTGCCCGACCCCGCACAGTTCGATCCGACCCCCGAGGACGAGCGCGAGTTGCGCGAGCGCCTGCTGAAGGCGGGTGAGCAGCGGGCCGAGTGAGGGTCAGCCTCGCGATGGCCGTGACGCTCACCGCGGTCGTGGTGGTCTATTCGGCGACGGTGTTTGTGGTCGCCGAATATGCCGGTGGAGCGGCCGCCGACACGGCGGCATCGGCCGCGAGCAAGCGAGAGGTGGTCGGCCGGTCGGTCCAGAAACGGGCGATCACGGCGGTCCAGGTGGGCGATCCGTCGGGGACGCGGGTGGCGCTGATGGTCGGCGTGATCCATGGGGATGAGCGTGCGGGCCTCCGCATCGTCAGAGCGATCAAGCGGCAGGCAAGGGGCCATTCCGCCGCGCTGACCGGCACGCAACTCTGGGTGGTCGCGACGGTTAACCCGGATGGGCTCAGGGCACACACCCGCAAGAACTCGCATGGAGTGGACCTGAACCGAAACTTCCCGTACCGATGGCGAGGCGACGTCCCACACTCGAGCGGCTACTACCCGGGCCGAAGGCCGGCATCCGAACCCGAGACGCGGGCGCTGATGGCGTTCGTTCGCCGGATCCAGCCGGATCTCTCGATCTGGTACCACCAGCCCTGGGGCGCGGTGCTCGCCTGTCACGGCAGTCCGCCGGTCGCCGCGGAATACGCCAAGCTGGTCGGCATGTCCACGAGTTGCCGGGGAAGCGGACTGCGGGGCACCGCGATCAGCTGGGAGGCCCACAGCTTCCCAGGGAGCGAAGCCTTCGTGGTCGAGATGCCGCCTGGGCAGATCAGCGGTCGTTCGGCGAATCGGCAGGCACACGCCGCGCTCAGCGTCGCGGGGGGCGGTTGAGATGAGCCGGCTGCTCGTGGCGGTCACGATCGTGGCCTTGGCGGTCGGCATCGGCGCCCAGGCGGGCGCTGGGGCGTCGCCGGCTCCACCGGCCTTGCCCTCCGCCGCCAAGCCCCCGATCCACAAGAAGCTGATCCCATTCCCGAAGAAGCGGAAGCGGGAGACGGCGGCCTATTCGAAGCGGCATTACGGCCAGTACAAATGGCGCCTCGTCAACCCGAAGGTGATCGTCATTCACTACGCCGTGGCCGGCAGCGTCAGCGCGATCTTCAACACCTTCCGGACCGACCAACCCGATGTCGAGTTCCATGAGCTGCCCAACGTCTGCTCGCACTACGCTGTCGCCGCCTCGGGCGCCGTCTACAAGTTCGTGCCGCCGACGATCCGCTGCCGCCACACCGTCGGCCTCAATTGGAAGTCGATCGGAGTGGAGCACGTGGGCTTCTCCGACCAGGACATCCTCGGTCGGCCTGCGCAGCTCAACGGCTCGCTCCAGTTCGTTCAGTGGCTGCGTTGCCGATTCGGCATCCCGATCAACAACGTGATCGGTCACAACGAGAGTCTCTCCTCGCCCTTCTACAAGGAGCTCGATCCGCGCTTCAAGGGCCAGACACACGGCGACTGGACCCATGCCGACATGGAGGTCTATCGCTCGGACCTCGCCAAGCTCGGCGCGTGCCGCGCCTGACCCGACCCCGCACCGGCCGGCTCGGCTTCAATCGTGTGGTGCGTCTCGCCAAGTACCTCGCCCACGCCGGGGTCGCCTCCCGCCGGAAGGCCGAGGAGCTGATCGCCGCGGGGAAGGTGCACGTCGGCGGGGAGGTCGTCACTGACCCGGCCCGCGACGTCGACGAGGGCTCCAGCGTCGAGGTCGAAGGCCGCGCAGTGGTACCCGAGCCCCGTGAGGTCTGGGCGGTGAACAAGCCACTGGGGGTGGTCTCCACGGCCAGGACATTCGGCGGCCACAAGAATCGCCGCCGGACCGACCGGCGCCGGGCGGTCACCCAGCTGGTCGACTCATCGCGGCGGCTCTATCCGGTGGGCCGCCTCGATGCGGACTCGACCGGCCTGATCCTGCTCACCAACGACGGCGAGTTGGCGAATCGGCTGACCCACCCGCGCTACGGCGTGCCGAAGACGTACCTGGTCGAGCTCGATCGCGCGCCGTCCGAGGCCGACCTCGACCGGTTGCGCGAGGGAGTTCGGCTCGAGGACGGGCCGACCGCCCCGGCCGAGGTCGAGCGCCTGGCTGAGCGCGGGCTCGAAATCACGATCCGGGAGGGACGAAAGCGCCAGGTGCGCCGGATGGCCGAGGCGATCGGCAACGAGGTGGAGTCGCTGAGTCGGATTCGGATCGGGTCGCTCGAGCTGGGCGACCTACGCCGTGGCGAGGCCCGACGGCTCGATCGCAGGGAGATCGACGCGCTCTGGAAAGATTCCGCGCGATGACCGACGACCTCAGACTGTGGGCCGTCCGCGGCGCCACCAAGGTTCACGGCAACAACCCCGGGACGATCGTCGAGGCGACCGAGGAGCTGATGCGCGAGCTGATCGCCCGCAATGAGCTCACCCCGGAGCGCATCGTGAGCTGCATCTTCACGTCGACCCACGACCTGAACGCCGAATTCCCCGCCGTCGCGGCGCGCAACCTCGGACTGGACGAGGTTCCCCTGCTCTGCGCGCGGGAGGTCGACGTCCCGGGGTCGATGGTGTCCGTGATCAGAGTCCTGGTTCACTACTACGCGCCGAAGGACCACGCTCCGGCTCACGTCTATCTCGGCGAAGCGCAGGAGCTGCGCTCGGACCTGAAGGCGGCGCAGTAGTGGAGGGAGGATCCGTCCGGGTCCGCAAGGCGACACCGGACGACACCGATGCGATTGTCGCCGTCACCGCGGCGGGATGGCGCACCGCGTACCGCGACATCGTCCCGCAGGACCGACTCGCCAGCCTGCCCCTCGCGCGCTGGCGCCACGAGGTGCACGTTGGGCTGCGCCGCCCGGTCGAGGACTCCTTCAGCTACGTCGCCGAGATCGACGGCGACTTCGCCGGCTACTGCTTCGTTGCCGCGCCCTCCCGCGAGCCGGACCTCGGGCGGAAGGTCGCGGAGCTGGTCGCGATCTACATCGAGCCGGAGCGCTGGGGGCAGGGTGCAGGGTCGGCCCTGATGCACACCGCCTTGGTGCAGCTGGCGGACCTGCCCTACGACGAGGTCGTCCTCTGGACGTTCAAGGAGAACGCCCCCGCCATCGCCTTCTACGAGCGGCATGGCTGGAGGTGCGACGGGGATGAGAAGGTCCATCCGCGGACGGAGGCGGTGGCGATCAGGCTACGGCACCGGGCCCGGGTTGACCGGCGGCCACAAACGCCGCCGCCGAATCGAGAACGGCAACAATTGGGCCCGCCATGACGGTCACCTTCGCCGACAAGCTGGCGAGGATCCCGCACTACGAGCCGGGTACCTCTCTGGACGACGCCAGGGCGCGCGCCGAGACCCCCGACGCAATCAAGCTCGCCTCGAACGAGTCGCCCTTCCCGCCGCACCCGGCGGTCATCGAAGCGATCGCTCGAGCCGCTTCGGGTATCAACCGCTACCCGGACCCGGACGCCCGCGCGCTCCGGCGCGCGATCGCCGATCTGCACGAGACCGACCCGGCCCGGATCGCCGTCTCCAACGGGTCCTGCGAGATGCTGCTCGCCGCCGCTCTGGCTCTCTGCGAGCAGGGGGACGAAATCCTCTTCGCGTGGCCCTCCTTCTCGATCTATCCGTACCTGGCCCCGCTCTGTGGCGCAAGGGAGATCCGGGTGCCGCTCGCAGAAGGCTACGTCCACGACCTGGACGCGATGCTGGAGGAGGTCACGGCCGCCACCCAGCTGCTGATCGTCTGCAACCCGAACAACCCGACCGGCACCCACATCCTGGCCGAGCGCATCGGTGCCTTCGTGGAGAGCGTTCCAGAGCGCACCACGATCATCGTCGACGAGGCCTACATCGAGTACCAGACCAACGACGACCCGGACACCACGCTGGACCTGCTCGCCAAGCACCCGAACGTCGTCCTCCTGCGAACCTTCAGCAAGTGCCACGGGCTGGCCGGGCTGCGGGTCGGCTACGCGCTTTGCTCGCCGCAGTTCCGGGCGGCCGTCGACGCCGTGCGCCAGCCATTCAGCGTCAATGCGCTCGCTCAGGCTGCGGCAACCGAGGCGGTCCGCCACCAGGACGACGTCGCCGACCGGGTGGAGAAGAACGTGATCGAGCGGATCTTCGTAGATGAGGAGCTCCGCGAGATGGGTTTCGAGGCGGCGGAATCACAGGCCAATTTCTCGTGGTTCTCCCTCGGCGACCTGGACGAGGAGGAGGTGGTGGAGTCCCTCGCGAAGGCGGGCGTCGCCGTCCGCCCGGGGACACCGCTCGGCGGCCCCGGCCACCTGCGTGTCACCTACGGGACCCGCGCCGAGAACGAGCGGTTTCTCGACGCCGTGCGCACAGTCACAGGCTGACCCAAGGGTTGAATCATTCGACGGCGCACGTGCCGTCTGCTTCAATGTGGCGCGCATGCAGCACGGCACGCACATCGCATCGCCCTCGAGCCGTCCCGCGGCTCCCCAGCGTGCCTACTTCTACTTCTGGCGATTTACCTAGGCGTCCGGCCCGCGGCTGCCGTTAGCCGCCCAGGACATTCGCCCGCCACAAACACCGCGGCCGAATAACACCCGCCGGGCGCCGCCTCCAGCCGTCGCACGAACGCGACCACCGGCATTCCGAGCCCAGGACCCTCGCCAGACCAGTAGAAAGAAGGGGAAAGCAGGATGAATTTCGAGATGAAGGAGATACCGAGACGGGACGCGGACCGCGTCAGGGACCAGCGCATCGAGCGGGTGGTCGAGCTGGTGGCGCCCGCGGAGATCATGGAGGACCTGCCGCTTGGGACGGCGCGGGAGGATGCGGTGCTCGCCCACCGGGCGGAGGTGAAGTCGATCCTCGACCACCTCGACGACCGCCTGCTCGTGGTGGTCGGACCGTGCAGCGTGCACGACCCCGAGGCCGCCGTCGACTACGCCCGGCGGCTGGCGGAACATGCCGCTGACCTGCGCGATGACCTCTGCGTGGCGATGCGCGTCTACTTCGAGAAGCCCCGCACGACGACGGGCTGGAAGGGGCTGATCAACGATCCGCACCTCGACGGTTCGCGGGACGTCAACTTCGGACTGCACACCGCGCGCCGCCTGCTGCTCGAGGTGACGGACCTCGGCCTTCCGATCGGCTGCGAGTTCCTCGACCCGATCACCCCGCAGTACATCTCCGACGTGGTCGCCTGGGGAGCGATCGGGGCGCGGACGACCGAGAGCCAGATCCATCGCCAGCTCGCCTCGGGCCTCTCGATGCCGGTCGGCTTCAAGAACGGCACCGCCGGCAGCGTCAAGCTCGCCGTCGACGCTGTGCGTGCTGCGGCTGCGCCGCACGCATTCGCCGGAGTCGACGTCAGCGGGAAGCCGGCGATCCTCTACACCGAGGGCAACGAGGACTGCCACGTGATCCTGCGGGGTGGCCGAGGGGCTCCGAACTACGACGCGACCTCGGTGGGTGGCGCGCTCGAGCAGCTCCGCGCGGCGGGTCTCGCGGAGCGGATCGTGATCGATGCCTCCCACGACAACAGCGGCAAGGACCACGAGCGCCAGCCCGAGGTCGTCAGCGAGATCGCCAGCCAGATTGCAGGCGGGGAGGGCGCCATCGTCGGCGTGATGATGGAGTCGTTCCTGGTGGCGGGGCGGCAGGACCTGGAGTCCGATGAGGCCCTGGTCTACGGCCAGTCGATCACCGACGCCTGCATGGACTGGGACCACACCGTGCTGACCCTCGACCGGCTCGCCTCGGCGGTGCGGAAGCGGCGCGAGGCCACTTAGTGCCCCGTCACCCAATCCACCCCCGGTTTGGCGGCTGCGAACCGGCGCCTGGCGGCGTCCTCGGTCGGCCAGGTAGCGCTGCTACCTGGCCTTCCTGCGTCCTTGCCAGGCTTGGTTCTCGCTCGCCAAAACCGGGTGTGGATTGGCGGACGCGGCACTAGCTCGATGCGGATCGCCGTCCTCGGCGTCGGCCTGATCGGAGGCTCGATCGGCCTGGCCGCGCGCCGCAGGCTGAACGCCGAGGTGGCCGGGTACGACCCGGATCGATCGCTCGCGGACCTTGCGGTTGAGCTGGAGGCGGTCGATTCGGCACCTCGCACGGTTGCCGAAGCAGTTGAGGGCGCTGCGCTGGTCTTCTGCGGCGCTCCCGTCGCCGCACTCCCTGGTCTGGCGGCCGAGGCCCTCGATGCGGCGGGCGCCGACTGTGCGGTGACCGATGTCGGCTCGGTGAAGCGCGAGGTGATCGCCGCTCTGGGGTCGGAGAGCCGCTTCATCGGCGGGCATCCGCTGGCGGGCGCGGAGACCTCCGGAGTGCGGAATGCGCGCGCGGACCTCTTCGACGGCGCCCGCTGGTACCTCACGCCGACCCCGAAGACCGGCGGACTCCTCTACGACCGCGTGCAGCGTGCAATCTCCGAGATGGGGGCGCGGCCGCAGGCGATCGAGGCCGATACTCACGACCGCCTGATGGCGTCGGTCAGCCACCTTCCCCACGTGCTCGCCAACGTGCTCGTCACCCAGGCCGCGAACGCACTCAGTGAGGAGGCCGAGCGCCTCCCCGAGGTGGGGCCGAGCTTCCGCGACGCCACGCGGGTGGCCGGGGCGAATCCAGCGATCTGGGGCGACATTCTCGCGGGCAACCGCGAGGCTGTCGCCGCGGAGATCGACGGCGTGGTCGCCAAGCTGAGCGAGGCGGCCGAGCTGCTCCGCTCCGGCGACCGCGATGCGGTGAGCGCCTGGCATGAGCAGGCGGGCCGCCGGCGCCGCGAGCTGATCGAGGCCGAGATCGCCGGCGGCCCGCTGCACGAGCTGCGCGTCCTGGTGCCGAACCGTCCTGGGATCGTCGCCGAGGTCGCCCTCGAGCTCGGAAGGGCCGGCGTCAACATCGAGGACATGGCGCTCTATCCGGCGGCCGACATGACCTCCGGGGCGATCTCCCTCTACATCGCCGGCAACGAGCAGGCGGAGCGTGCGGAGGAGCTCGTCCGCGAGCTCGGCCACGACGTCTCCCGCACGCAATGAGATTCGATCCTTCCGGTCCCCTCCGTGGCGATCTCCATCCGCCGCCCGACAAGTCAGTCTCCCACCGGGCCGCGCTGATCGGTGCGATGGCGGAGGGGCCGACCAGGATCACCGGCTACCTCGACTCGGCCGATACCAGGGCGACGCTGAGGGCCGTCACGGCCGTCGGCGCCCAGGTCACCGAGGGCGTGGCCGACGAGCACGGTGGGCTCTTCATCGAGATCGCGGGGATCGGGCTGCGCGGCCCCCGCCCGGCGGAGATCGACGTCGGCAACGCCGGGACGCTGCTTCGTCTCATGCCGGGGTGGCTCGCCGGACAGGCGGGCGGTGAGTGGACCCTGGACGGCGACGAGTCGATTCGCCGGCGCCCGGTGGACCGAATAGCGGAGCCCCTGGCCCGGATGAGCGCGGACGTCGAGGCACGCGAGGGACGACTGCCGCCCCTGCGGATCCGCGGGGCGGAGCTGCGCGGAATCGACTACGAGATGCCGGTCGCCAGCGCGCAGGTGAAGTCCTGCGTGCTGCTCGCCGGCCTGCTGGCGGAGGGGACGACGACGATCACCGAACCCTTCTGGACGCGCGACCACACCGAGCGGCTGCTCGCGGCGGCGGGGGCGGAGATCCGCCGCGAGGGGGGCAGGATCGCGATCGCACCGGCAGAGCGGCTCGAGGCCGGAGACGTGCCGGTGCCGGGCGATTTCTCCTCGGCCGCGTTCTTCCTGGTCGCTGCACTGATCGTGCCGGGCAGCGAGATCAGCCTGCGTGAGGTGGGCATCAACCGCGCGCGGATCGGTCTGCTCTCGATCCTCTCGCGGATGGGAGTCGAGATGGGCGGCGCGCATGAGAGTGAACGCGCCGTGACCATTGAGGGAATCCGCGAGCCGGGCCCCGAGCCGATCGCCAGGCTGAACGTACGGGCAGCCCCGTTGCACGGCACCTCGGTCACAGCACAGGACGTCCCTGCCGCGATCGACGAGCTGCCGCTGGTCGCCCTGCTCGGCTGCTTCGCCGAGGGAGAGACCGTGGTCAGCGGGGCGACCGAGCTGCGGGCGAAGGAGTCGGACCGGATCGCCGGGATCGTTGAGGGGCTGGAGGCGATCGGGGCGGAGATCGAGGCCAGGCCCGATGGTTTCGCTGTGCACGGCACCGGCGCGCTCCGCGGCGGCACGCTCGATGCCCGCGGCGACCACCGGCTCGCGATGGTCGGTGCTGTCGCCGGCCTCGCCTCGCAGGAGGGCGTCGAGGTGCGGGGGTTCGAGGCAGTCGAGGTCAGCTACCCCGGCTTCGAGCGGGACCTGCGCCGACTGGTCGACGGCTGACGGCTTTGCGACCAGATACAGCGGCTGGCGCCGCAAGAATCAGGCGCGGCGGCTGCGCCGCCGCTTCAAGTGGAGCGGCTGGCCGCTGATGGGTGCCCGTCGCCGGGCCAGGGGGCGAGGACGAGCAGGATCCGAGCGTCCTCGACCGCCGTCACCTCGTGCCGCTCGGCGGGATCGAAGATCGCCAGCAGCCCGGTGCCGCCGGCCGCCCACTTGCCGTCGGGGGTGTTGATCTCGATGTTGCCGTCGATCACCAGCACCCAGGCGCGCTCGTGCACCTGGTGCTCCTGGAGCTGCTCGCCCTTGGGGAGGTTGATGACGATGGCGCGACCCTCGGTGTCCGAATCGAGGACCTGAGGGGCATGGGGCAGAACTTCGAGCTCGTTCAGGTTCCAGCTCTCCATCACGCGGAACTCTATATCCGCCACAGGGAGGGTGAAACCGTTGTGCGAGGGCGCGGCGCCAGCCGCGACCCGTTTAATGGTGGGATGGTGATCGCGATCGACGGCCCCGCCGGGGCCGGCAAGTCAACCGTTGCCCGGGCCGTCGCGAAGGCGCTGGGGTTCACCTACCTCGACTCCGGGGCGATGTATCGAGCCGTGGCGCTCGCGGCGCTCGACCGCGGGATCGATCCGGATGACGGCGAGGGGCTCGGCGAGCTGGCCTGGGACCTCGACATCGATTTCGAGGGGAACGGCATCCGCCTCGGCGGCAAGCCTGTCGAGGGCAGGATTCGCTCGCCGGCGGTCACGGTCGCGGCCTCGCGCGTCTCAGTGCATCCCCAGGTGAGGCGGGCGATGGTGAAGCGTCAGCGAGAGCTGATCGCGGCCGGCAACTACGTGGCCGAAGGACGGGACATCGGCACGGTAGTGAGCCCCGACTCGCCCTTGAAGGTCTTCCTGACGGCGAACGAGGAGGAGCGCGCGCGCCGCCGCGCAGCCGAGACCGGTGAGTCCGTCAGCCGGGTTCAGGAGGCGATCAGGGATCGCGACAGGCGGGACCGGGAGCGCGCGGACAGCCCACTGCTGGCGGCGAGGGAGTCGATCGATATCGACACGACCGACCTCACCCCGGACCAGGTGGTCGAGCGGATCGTCGCCCTCGCCCGGGAGAGGGAGATCGCCTGATGGAGGGCAGAGGCGGTCCCGAGCCCCCGGCTCGCGCCCTCCGCCGCCGCCCCGCGGTGGCGGTGGTCGGGTTTCCCAATGCGGGCAAGAGCACATTGGTGAACCGTCTCGCCGGCGGCCGCGAGGCGGTCACCGATCCGGAGCCGGGAGTGACTCGGGACCGGCGCGCGCTGGAGTGCGAGTGGAACGGCCTCAGCTTCGACCTGATCGACACCGGCGGCGTGGACCTTGCCGACTCGGACGAGCTGGCCCGGGCCGTCCAGGCGCAGGCGCGGGCCGCGATCGAGGAGGCGGAGGTGATCCTGCTCGTTGTCGACGCTCGTAGCGGCCTGGGTCCCGGCGACGCCGAGCTCGCCGACCTGCTGCGGCGCTCGGCGCGGCCGGTGGTGGTGGCGGCCAACAAGGTCGACCGGCCGGAGGATGAGCCCATGGCAGCGGAGCTCAACGCCCTCGGCCTCGGCGAGCCGATGCCGGTCTCCGCCTCGCACGGCCTCGGCACCGGAGATCTCCTGGATCGGCTGGTGGAGGACCTCAGGCGCCATCTCCCGGACGAGGCGGGAAGTAACGCCGAGGAGGCCCCCCGGATCGCGATCCTGGGACGACCCAACGTCGGCAAGTCCTCGCTGCTCAACGCGATGCTGGGTTCCGACCGGGTGATCGTCAGCGAGCGGGCCGGGACGACGCGCGATCCGGTCGACACCGAGGCCGAGGTGGACGGCGAGCGTGTCGTGCTCGTCGACACCGCCGGCCTGCGCCGGCGGGGGAAGGTGGCCGGGACGGTCGGCTACTACGCGCAGCTTCGCTCCGAGCGGGCCGCGGAACGCGCCGACGCGGCGATCGTCGTCTGCGATGCGAGCGAGGGCCTCACCTCGGAGGACCTCCGGGTCGCCGAGGTCGCCATGCGCACCGGCTGCGCCACGGTTCTCGCTCTCAACAAATGGGATATCTCGCGAACGGACGTGGACGACGCCCGGGCGCGCGCCGCGCAGAAGCTCAGGCTGCGCCCACCCGTACTGACCACCTCCGCGCTCACCGGACGCGGCATCGCCCCGGTGCTCGGCGAGGCGATCAGGCTCGCGCACCGGGCCGCGGAGCGGATCCCGACGCCCGAGCTCAACCGGTTCGTCGTCGGCGTCGTCGCCGACAGGCAACCCCCTCAGCGTCATGGCAGGCGGCTGCGCCTCTACTACGCCGCGCAGGTGGGTCGGCGCCCTCCTCGCTTCGCGATCCAGGTCAACGATCGCAGGCTGATCAACCGCGACTGGGCCTTCTACCTCGAGAACCGCCTCCGCGATGCGTACGACCTCCAAGGGGTCCCTCTGATCATCGATTACGTGCCGCGCAAGGGTCGTCGCTACCGGAGCGCCCAACGCGCCGGCCGGGTATAAGGGGCCGTCCGTGAGTGCGCCCGAAGCCGGTGGCCCGGGGGACGACGATGCCCCGGGCGAAGCCGGCAGCAAGAGCGATGGCGGCGAGGAGTCTCGTCTCACCCGGCTCCGCCGCAGGCTGAGCCCGCGCCGCGGCGAGCCGGCCCCCGAGTCGCCGCCTGAGGAGCCGGAGGCCCCGGCGACGAAGCCGCTCTTCTCGCTGGAGCCTCCCGAGGAGGAGAAGAAGGCGGGTCGCTCGAGCGACCTTGTCTTCAGGGCGAGGACCCGCCTGCAGGCGATCGGCTACTGGCTGCGCGAGAAGGGGCAGATCGCCCGGCCCGCCCTGAAGCGGGCGGGTGCGGCGACCGTCGCAGGCGCACGGTCTGCCGGAGCCTGGTGGTCGAGACGCTCGCGCGGCACGAAGATCCAGGTCGGCGCGGTCGCCGGCATCGTCGTCCTCTACCTGATCTTCAAGTTCCTGCCCGTGCCGGGGGTTCCCTGCCAGGTCTCGGCCGCCAGGGAGTGCGCGCCGTCGAACGACACCATCGCCTACGTCCCGCGTGATGCCGCCCTCTACGTCCACCTGACGATGAACAGCGACAGCCACCAGTGGGATCTGGAACGGGATCTCGGCGACACCCTCCCCAACTTCACCGCTCTGCTGCAGAGCGATACACAGACATTGGCTGGCCCCACCGGCCGCCCGCTCGACCTCTCGACTGAGGTTCTTCCGTGGGTCAAGGACGATCTCGCTCTGCTCGGCGTGCCGGGGCCGAAGGGAGCAACGCCCGAGACCTACATCGCGGGCATCGGCGACGAGGGCAGGGCCAACCAGTTCGCGGCGAGCCTCTCTCCCGGGGGCCCAGCCAACCAGGTCAAGGTGGGGGACGTCACGCTGACCACCTACTCGAACGGCGTCGCCACTGCGCGCTCTGGCGACCAACTCCTCTTCGGCAACGTGGCGGCGGTTCGCGCTGCCCTGGCCGCGAAGGCCGGCCGGGTGCCCGGACTGGAGGGGTCCGACCAAGACAGGGCACGCGAGCAGCTGCCGGACGTCCGCTTCGCCGAGGTCTATCTCTCCCGCGCCGGCGTGCAGCGCTTCCTCCCGCCGACCGCCACCGGAGCCAGCCAGCTCGACACCTTCGTCGACTATGGGGCGACCAGCGGCATGGCGGTGGGCGCCCGGGCGCGAGACGACGGTGTGCAGGTGAACCTGGTCAGCGAGCTCGACCCGAACCTCGAGCAGCGCAGCCCGACCGTGTTCGCCAGCCTGCCCGAGTTCGAGCCGGGTCTCGCCGACGAGGCGGGCCCGCGCGCGCTCGGCTACATCGGGGTCGGGGAGCTCGGCCCGGCGATCAACAACGCGCTCGCGACGGCGGGGGCCGGCGCGCAGGGCCTCGCGGGCTCCCTGCGGGCGCTCGCCCAGCGTCTGCAGAAGGAGGCGGGGGTCGACCCCCTCAAGGACCTGCTTCCCGCCCTGGGCGGACAGGCCGCCCTGGTCGCCGAGCCGACGGGCGCGGTGCCCTACGCGAGCCTGATCGTCGACGGCGTCGACGACGAGAAGGCCGGCGACGCGCTGGCGTCGCTGCAGGGGCCGCTGCTGCGCTCACTCGGCTCCGGAGGCGGGCAGGTACCGAGCTTCCGGACCACGGACGTGGACGGCGTCCCGGTGCATTCCGTCCAGGTCTCGCCGAGCGTCGACCTCTCGTATGCGATCTTCGACGGAAAGCTGGTCATCTCCACGCAACCGCAGGGGATCTCGCAGGTGCGCTCGAGCGGGGACACCCTGGCCGACACGGGTGCTTTCGCAGACGCGACGGACCGACTCCCGGACCGGGTCTCGGCGCTAGTCTTCCTCAACCTCGACGAGGTCCTGGGACTTGCTCAGCAGGCCGGCCTGGCGGAGAATCCACTCTATGCCTCACTCAGCGAAGACATCGCGCGCGTCGGTTCCCTTGGTCTCGCCGTGAGGGGAAGCGACGACGAGCTTCAATCGGAGCTCTTCCTGGCCATCCACGACTGAGGAACCAATGGAGAAGCTTTCAGACAACGAGTACCTGTTCACCTCCGAGTCGGTCACTGAGGGTCACCCGGACAAGATCTGCGATCAGATCTCGGACGGTGTCCTCGACGCGATCATGGCCGAGGATCCCGAGGGCCGGGTGGCCTGCGAGACGCTCGTCAACACGGGTCTGGTCGTCGTCTCCGGCGAGATCACGACCAAGTGCTACGTCGACATCCCGAAGATCGCCCGCGAGACGATCCGCAAGATCGGCTACGACGATCCGCGCTACGGATTCGATCACGAGGCCTGCGCCGTCCTGACGGCGATCGACGAGCAGTCGCCCGACATCGCGCAGGGCGTGGACAAGGGCTATGAGCAGCGCGAGGGGGAGTCCGCCGACGAGCTCGACGCGGCCGGAGCCGGGGACCAGGGAATGATGTTCGGCTACGCGACCCGTGAGACCAAGGCGCTGATGCCGATGCCGATCCAGATCGCCCATCAGCTGGCCCGGCAGCTCGCCGAGGTGCGCAAGGCTGAAGTGGTGCCCTACCTCGGCCCCGACGGCAAGACCCAGGTCTCCGTTCGCTACGAGAACGACCGCCCGGTCGAGATCGCCAAGGTCCTGATCTCAACCCAGCATCGCGAGGAGGCCGGCAAGCAGATGATCCGGAACGACCTCTGGGAGCACGTCCTCGAGCCGGTGCTGCACACGGAGTACAAGGAGCTCTACACCGAGAAGGAGCTGCTCGAGAACTTCATGGTCAATCCGACCGGCAAGTTCGTGATCGGCGGGCCAGTCGGCGACGCGGGATTGACCGGCCGCAAGATCATCGTCGACACCTACGGCGGCGCAGCTCGGCACGGCGGCGGCGCCTTCTCGGGCAAGGACCCCTCGAAGGTCGACCGCTCAGCCGCCTACGCGGCCCGCTACGTCGCGAAGAATGTCGTGGCGGCCGGCCTGGCGGATCGGTGCGAGCTCCAGGTGGCCTATGCAATCGGCGTCGCCCATCCGGTCTCGATCATGGTCCAGACCTTCGGCACCGGCAAGCTGTCCGACGGGGAGATCGCCCGGATCGTCGAGGACAACTTCGACCTCCGGCCGGCCGCCTTCCGTCGCTATCTGGACCTGCACCGGCCGATCTTCCAGAAGACGGCGGCCTACGGCCACTTCGGCCGCGAGGACCCGGACTTCACCTGGGAGTACACGGACCGCGCCGATCAGCTGCGTGAGGCTGCGGGACTGGGCGCGAAGGCGGAGGCGCCCGCCTGATGCGAGGGTGCTCCGAGGCGTAGTCGAGGAGCAACCCGTTTAGTTCTGGGGTTCGGCCTCTCCCTGGAGGCCTGAGAGGACCGGCGTTGCCTGCTCGACCTGCTGGACGACCTGCTCCGGTTGGGCGACGCCCCCGAACACGAAGTTCGACTCGTCGGTCCCCGCCGTCGTGAACTCGACGTCCCCGATCTGCATGATCCGCTCGTAGACGCCCTGGTCGTAGTTCACGTTCTGGACCCGCTGCAGGCGGGTCTCCTGCACCTTCCGGGCGATGATCCCGACCTTGATGTTGAGGCGGCGGTCGGTGATCGTGTAGACGGTCGCGACGCGCTTGATGAAGCCGACCAGGATCGTGATTGCGAGGATCACGAGGAAGGTGACGATCCCCAGGCTCACGCTGCTGTCGATCAGCCCGGCGAGGACCCCGGCGGCGGCGCCGACCAGAGCTCCCTTGAGGTAGAAGCCGAGAATCGCCCGCCAGGACGGATGGCCCTGGTAGATCACCCTCTCCCCGGAGTGCAGGTCCACGGCCGGGAGGCTACCGCCGCACGCGCTTGCGCTTCACCTTGGTGGTGAAGCCCGCCGGCGTGGCGTCGGCGTTGCCGGCGGCGTCGGTCGCCCGGACGCTCAGCGTGTGGGCGCCGCGGCGCAGCTTGGCACTGAACGGTGACGAGCAGGGTGCGAAAGGCCCGCCGTCAAGGCTGCACGCGAAGGTGCTCGGCTCGTTCGCGGTGAACGTCCAGGTGACCCGCGCCTTCCTCTTGCGGGTCCTCACCTTTGACTTGCCGGAGACGAAGGTTTCGGGCGCGGTGTTCGGGGCAGGGGTGGTGCCCGGGGGCGGCGGAGCGACGACCGCCACCCTCACAGTGCGGGTGGCTGGGGTGAAGTCCGGATGGTGGTTCTCGTCCATGTCGATTGCCCGGAAGGCGACCGTGT
The DNA here is from genome assembly GCA_036520315.1 of Solirubrobacterales bacterium. GTDB lineage: Bacteria > Actinomycetota > Thermoleophilia > Solirubrobacterales > 70-9 > DASUPK01. The sequence goes on from DATDJZ010000056.1 coordinate 15,173, forward strand.
GCAGCCCGTTAGCAAGCGACGGGAGAACGCAGGTCGCTGCACAGGCCTGGAAGCTGCCCGAGTCAACCCTCACCTCGAAGATGGCGCCCTCGTCGGACATGAGGCCGTAGGTCGGGGTGTGGGTTGCGACGGTCCCACCATTTGCCGGGCCGGTGTTGATCGAAGTCTGTGGAGCGTTGTCTGTGCTCTCACAGTTGGAGGCCGCGTCGACGCCGATCTCGTCGGCGATAGCAGTGTCGCCGATGTCGGTGCCGACGCAGTCGACGGTGTCGGCCAGGCCGTCGTACACATCAATCACGTTCGCGAAGGTGTTCCCGGTCAGGTTGTCGCCGGCGAACGGACTGCCGATGAGGTTCTCGATCTCGTGACTGGAGTCCCCGGTAGGGAACCCGTCAACGAGCGTGTCGTTGCCGGCACCCCCGGTCCCCTGAGCCACGCCGGTGAGCAGTTGATCCAGGCTGAGCGTGATCGGGCCCGTTGAGCCGGCTACGTAGCTGGCCGTGTCCGTACCCTCATCCCCCCGAAGCAGGTCATTTCCCTGTCCGCCGATGAGGACATCGTCGCCCACACGGCCGCTCAAGCTGTCCACGCCGCCGAGGCCGCTGATCACATCATTCCCCGCGTCGCCGGGGGTGTTTCCGCCGGCGATCGTATTTGGCCCGTTGTCCCCGGTCAGGACATCAGATGCGTTGCCGCCGACGATGTTCTCGACATTGACCACGGTGTCGATTCCTGCCGTCCCTGTGTCCTGCGGCCCCGTCTGTTGCAGGTCGAGGGTTATGGGGGTGGGGAATTGCGCGTCGTTGACGAAGTCTCCACTGCCTCCACCACCATCAAAGCTATCGTTGCCGGCGCCCATGCCCATCAGATCGGTAGCAGAGGCGGGGGAGCCGGTCATGGTGTCGTTGCCGTCAGCCGCGGCGCTGAGCATCCGGTTGGTGGAAAACACCCCGCCGCCGGCATGAAACGTGTCGTTTCCCGGTGAGGGGAAGACACTTGTCCCAGAGAGGGCAGCAGCGCCGGTAAAGCCGCCGGCGCCGGAGCCGTCGGTGCTTATTGAATCGTTGCCGGTCCCTGGCAGGAAGATCAGGGTGTCCACGGTGGTGTCGAGCGTGACGTCGTCGATGTCGTCGTCGTTGTTCAGGTTTCCTTTCACCACTGGTGTCACGGCGCCGAAGTCGAAGTGCTGGTCCGTGGTCTCGGTCGATCCGAGGACCTGAAGGGTGTCGTTGCCGACCCCATCGCCTGTGTAGGTCACCTCGATCTCCGGAGTGCCGGCTTCTGCACCCAAGCCGGGCCCCAGACGACCGTTGGAGAAGTTGAGATTGGCCGTGGTGTCCTGCCCCGAGCCCGCCTCGGAAATCGAGATCGACGAGGTGGTCGTGATCGTTGGGGGACCATTCGTACAGGCCAGCGGTGTCGCGAAGTCGGAGGCGTCGTCTACCTGGATGTCCTCGCTCGGGCTCGCCGCCCGGCGGATCGACGTGACCGGTGTCCCATTGGTGACGGCCACCGTCAGCTCGCCAGTGCCCGCGTTGAAGCTGCAAGTGGCCGCGGCTGAGGCGCCTGCGGGTAGGGCAAGGAGGACGGCCGCAGCCGCCATCCCCCCAATGACCATCCGGATCCTTCGAGTCGACGCCATCCTGGCGTCTCCTACTCTAGGAGGTGGAGAGGCGGTGCAAAGGCGCCCTGGACGGGTGTCCGTGCTCGCCGCCCGCTTAGCCCAGCTACTTCTTTCGCTTCACCTTCGTGGTGAAGCTGGCCGGCGTCGGGTCGCCGTTGCCGGCGGTGTCAGTTGCGACCACCGTAAGGGTGTGACGGCCGCGGCGCAGCTTGGCGCTGAAGGGGGAGCTGCAGGGCGCGAACGGACCGCTGTCGAGGCTGCAAGCGAAGGTCGATCCGGCTTCGGTCGCGCCCAAGGTGAAGGTGACTCGCGCCTTCTTCTTGCGAGTCTTGACCTTTGCCTTGCCGGAGACAAACGTGTCGGGCGCGGTCGTGTCTGGCGGGGGGCCGGGCGGCGGCACCGTCACACTCACAGTGCGGGTCGTGGGCGTTAGGTCGGCATGGAAGTTCTCGTTGGTGTCGATTGCGCGGAATGCGAGCGTGTGGAGGCCATTGGCGAGGGACGGGACGGTGCAGGTCGCCCCGCAGGCCTGGAAGCTCCCGGAATCGACCTTCACCTGGAAGGTGGCGGCTTCGTCGGCACCGACTGCATACGTCGGGGTGTGGGTCGCGACGGTCGCGCCGTTGGCCGGACCGCTGGTGATCGAGGTCTGCGGGGCGTTGTCCGTGGTTTCGCAGTTCGCGTTGATCGTGTCGACGCCGATCTCGTCTGCGCTGGCGACGTCACCGTCGCCGCTGGCGACGCAGTCGACCGCGTCCGCCACGCCGTCGTAGACGTCGATGCGATTTGCATGAGCATCTCCCGTGAGGGAGTCGCCGCCGAACGGGCTGCCGATCAGGTTCTCGATGTCGGAGAATCCATCCGGCGGGCCAGGGCTGACATCCGGCAACGTGTCGGTTCCGGCGCCCACGGTGGGCTGGGGCACCAGGGTCCCGAGGTTGACGATGACCGCCCCGGTGGATCCCTGTGTATAGCTCGCCGTGTCGATGCCGAGGCCGCCCTCGAGGATGTCGTCCCCGCCGCGCCCGATCAGGGTGTCGTTGCCGGCGTTCGCGACGATCCGGTTGGGACCGTTGGTCCCAATCAAAGTGTCGGTGCCGTTCGACTGCTGGCTGCCAACGAGGTCCTCGAAGTTGGAGATCGTGTCGGTTCCGCCTACGCCGGTGTCCTGTGGGCCTCCGACTCTCAGGTCAACGAGCAATGCGCCCTCCGGCGAGAACTGGTAATTGGCGGAGTCCTCGCCTCCAGCGCCATCGGCGACATCGGTGCCGCCGCCGGTGCCGAGCTCGATCTCATCGCCACCCGCTCCACCGGTCATCGAGTCGTTGTCGCTACCCCCATCGATCAACGACGTGCCGGATCCTGCCCTGATGATGTCGTTCTCGGTCCCTCCGCGGAGGACCACGGCCGCGGATCCGATGTTGTTGAAGGGAAGCGCCCCGCTGAACTCGGTGCCCCCGCTCGCGTCGAGCGTGTCCGCGCCGGCGAACGACGCTGCCGTCAACCGCTCTCCGTTGTTGAAGGTGATGTCGTTGCCGTCATCGTCGTGGTTGAGGTTGGCACCCGTCCCCGAAACGAGGGTGCCGAAGCGGTAGGTGTCCGCCGAGGAGGTGCCTATTAGCTGGAGCCGATCGGCAAGGCCGTCGCTCGCGTTAATCGTCACCTCGATCTCCGACGTGCCGCTGCCCTCGGCCGTCTTGCCCGGGCCGAGGGGGCCGCCATCCAGGTCGAACAGAAACAGCGAGTTCTGCCCGGCGACCGTGTCGTTCATCGTGATCGAGTCGGTGTTCGCTGCCGTTGGTGCATCGGGACTGCACGTCTGCAGTGCGCTGTCGTTCAGAACTTCAAGGTTCCCGGAATTGTTTCGTACCTCGGCGGTGACATCGCCGGCGGTGACATCGATGACCATCGCACCGGAAGCGGAGGTGAAGCTGCACGTGACTGCCGCGTTCGCCGCCGTCGGCAGGGCAAAGAGGCTGAGCGCCGCGATCCCTGTGAACAGGACGAGTCGTCGAGTCGAGGCCATCCTGGCTACACCCAGACTAGCCGCCGTCCGTGTCCCTGCCTAGGGTGCGGACAGATGGCCATTGCCAAGGTAGAGCCGCTGCTCACCACCCGGAGCGTCTCCGGGCCGTTCGACTACCGCCTGCCGGAGGCGATGAGCGAGGTCCAGGTGGGCTCCGTGCTGGTGGTGCCCTTCGGGCGGCGTCGTGTGGTCGGCGTTGTCGTGGGCCTCGCCGAGCGGAGCGACCTCCCGCAGGACCGACTGGCGGAACCACTCGAGGCGCTGGAGGCCGGCGTGCCGCCGGAGCTTGTCGGGCTGGGCCGCTGGGTCGGCGAGGAGTACTGCTCGACCACGGCTCGCGGGCTTGGCCTGGTTCTGCCGCCCGGAGTGGGGACGGGGGCCGAGGCGCGTCGCGTCCGGCCCTTGGTCGAACTCGAGGCGGAGGCGACCGGGAAGGGACTGGAGGCGATCTCGGGCGGTGAGCGCCTGGGGCTGCGGCAGCGAGCGGCGCTGCGGGCCCTCGCCGCTGGTCCCAAGCTGGCGCGCCAGCTTGCCGCGAGCGCTGGGGCGGACCGCGGGACCCTGAGGCGCCTCGAGGCCCGCGGCCTGATCGAGACCCGCGAAGTCGAGCGCCGCCGCCGCCATCGCTCGCCCGGAGTCGGGGCGGTTCGCGAGGGCGTCGAGCTCACCGCCGACCAGAGGGCCGCGCTCGAAACCGTGGTCGCGGCGCTTCCCGGGTCCGGCCAGGAGCCGGCGAGTAGCTCCTTCCTCCTCCACGGCGTGACCGGCTCGGGCAAGACCGAGGTCTACCTGGAGGCGGCCCGCGAGACGCTCGCTCGGGGCCGAGGGGCGATCGTGCTGGTTCCGGAGATCGCGCTCACCCCGCAGACGATGGATCGCTTTCGGCGACGCTTCGGAGATTCGGTCGCGCTGCTCCACTCACGGATGCCGGCCGGTGCTCGCTACGACGAGTGGCGCCGGCTGCGCTCCGGCGAGGCACGGATCTGCGTTGGGCCGCGCTCCGTCGTCTTCGCGCCCGTCCGCGATCCCGGTCTGATCGTGATCGACGAGGAGCACGACTCCTCCTACAAGCAGGAGAGCGACCCGCGCTACGACGCGCGGGAGGTCGCCGCGCGGCGGGCCGCCGACTCCGGCGCGGTTCTGCTCTCCGGGACGGCGACGCCCCGGCCGGAGAGCTGGCATCAACTCGAGCGGCTCGAGCTCCCCGAGCGGGTCGACGGTCGGGCTCTCCCGCCCGTCGAGATCGTGGACATGCGCGGGAACATCCCCGGCCCGCTCCACCCGAGGACACGCGAGGCGTTCAACGAGCTCGCGAGCCAGGGGGGCAAGGCCATCCTGCTGATCAACCGCCGGGGCTGGTCGACTCATCTCACCTGCCGCTCCTGCGGCCACGCCTGGGAGTGCCCCGAATGCGACGTCTCGCTGGTCCTGCATCGCGACGGCGGGCTGCACTGCCATCACTGCGGGCACGCGGAGCCAATGCCGCAGGCCTGCCCGGAGTGTTCCTCGGTGACGATCGCACGGGTCGGCTCCGGGACCCAGAAGGTCGAGGCCGAGTTGTCGGAGATGCTGGCGCCTCTCGAGATCTTCCGGCTCGACTCGGACAGCGCGGCGATCCGCGGACACGCCGAGGTCCTGAGCCGGTTCGAGTCGGCGGAGTCGGGTGTGCTGGTCGGGACCCAGATGGTCGCCAAGGGCCATGACTTCCCCGACGTCACGCTGAGCGTGATCCTCGACGCCGATGGCGCGCTGAGGCTGCCCGACTTCCGCTCCGAGGAGCGCACCTTCGCGCTGATCACGCAGCTCGCCGGCCGCAGCGGCCGCGGTCGGGCGGGCGGCCGTGTTCTCGTCCAGGCCCTGTCGACCGGGGCGCCGAGCATCCGGTACGCGGCCCGCCACGACTCGGCGGGGTTTCTGGGGCAGGAGCTCGAGCGCCGCCGGGCCCTGCGCTACCCGCCCTTCTCCCACCTGATCGAGATCGCGCTCGCCGGAGCCGACGAGGAGCGGGTCGAGCGCTCGGCCGAGACCGTGCGCGAGCTGGTCGCCGAGCGGATCTCGGCCGACGATGAGCTGCTCGGGCCCGCGCCGCTCTTCCGCCTCCGCGGCAAGCACCGCCGCCGCCTGCTGATCAAGTCGGAGCGCCGCCACGAGACGGTGACGGCGGTCCGCGATGCCGTCGCGACCGCGGTCCGCGACCGGGCCCTGCGGGAACTGTCCATTTCGGTGGACGTGGACCCGCAGTAGCCCCCAGCGCTCGGACTAGACTCGAAGTGATGAGCGACGAGGCGACAGAGACACTCGACGACGAGTTGCTCGACGACGACGAGCTCGCCACCGAGGCCGAGGCCCCCGACGGCCTCGACCAGGAGGCACTCGAGCGCCGCAGTGCCGCACTCGCCCAGGTCGTCAAGTTCGGCGACCCGGTCCTCAAGTCGGCCGCGTCGGCGGTGACCGAGTTCGACGATCTGCTGGAGCAGGATGCCGAGCGGATGATCGGCCTGATGCGCGATGCGATCGGTGTCGGCCTGGCCGCGACGCAGCTGGGTGTCCTGCGCCGGATGCTCGTCTTCCAGGTCGGCCCGGATGCGGAGCCGACCGTCCTGGTGAATCCCGAGATCGAGTGGCGCTCGGAGGACGCCGCCACCGCCGAGGAGGGCTGCCTGAGCATCCCCGGCGTTGTCGTCGACGTCGAGCGGCCGCTCTTCGTCCGAGCTCGTGCCGTCGATGTCCACGGCAATCCGCTCACCCTCGAGGCCTCGGGCCTCGAGGCCCGCGTGATCCAGCACGAAGTCGACCACCTCGACGGCGTCCTGATGCTCGACCGCACCGAGAGGGAACAGCGCAAGGGGGCCCTGCGGGCTCTCCGCGAGGGCGGAACCTACGCGCCCGGCGAGCCCGAGGATGAGAACGAGGGCGAGGAAGCCACGGAGACGAGGGTTTCACCGCGGGAGTGAGGACCGCCTACCTCGGAACCTCGGAGTTCGCGGCGACAGTCCTGCGCCGCCTCGTCGAGAGCCCACACCGCCCGGCGCTGGTGGTCACCCCGCCGGACAGCCGCCGGGGGAGGGGGCGCAAGCTCACGCCCCCGCCGGCCGCCGTGACCGCGCGGGAGCTGGGTCTGGTGCTGCACTCGACGCCTGACGTGAACTCGGATGAGTCGCTCGCGGCGATCCGCACGGCCCGTCCCGAGGCGATCGTCGTCTCGGCGTTCGGCCAGCTGATCAAAGAACCGCTGCTCAGCGAGTTCCTGATGCTGAACATCCATCCTTCGCTGATCCCTCGCTGGCGCGGGGCGGCGCCGATCGAGCGGGCACTGATGCAGGGGGACGAGGTGACCGGGGTGACGATCATGCGGGTGACGGCAGGGCTTGACTCCGGCCCGGTTGCCATCACCGAGGAGGTCTCCATAGATGGGCGCGACGACTACGCGTCGCTGTCAGCCCGACTCGCGGCAGCCGCTGGAGACCTGGTGGTGGGAGCCCTCGACCTGCTCGAGAAAGGCGAGCTGGAGTTCACGGACCAGGACGACGCCCGTGCAACCTACGCGGAGAAGATCTCCTCGGAAGAGCGCCGCCTCGACCCGACACTGCCGGTCGCGGAGCTCGCGAGGCGTGTGAGGGCGCTGACGCCGCACATCGGCGCGTACCTCGAGCTCGAGGACGGAGAGCAGCTTGGCGTCCGCTCAGCGGAGGCGGGCCGGCCCAGTGGTGCCCGCGGATCGCCCGAGCCGGGAGCCGTCGTGGCTGAGGACGGACGGCTCCGCCTGTTGGGCCCCGATGGCTTTCTCGAGTTGGACGTCGTCCAACCACCAGGAAAAAAGCCGATGAGCGCGGCGGATTTCCTGCGTGGGCACAGCCCCCCGGCGAAAGCGGTCTGACCGCTCGCTACCCTCGGTACGTGGCCGAACGGACCGAAAGCGGCCTGGAAAGCACGGCCGGGGCCGAGGAGGTGAGCGAGGGGGCGCTACGGCGTCCGAATTGCCCGGGCTGCGGCGAGCCGTGGCTGCGGCCGGCCCAGCTCCCCGGCAGGTTTGTCTGCGTCTACTGCCTACGCCGCTTCGAGCTCGTCTCGCAGTGCCCGAACTGCGGCGAGCATGGAACGATCAGCCGCATGAGCCGCACCGAGGACATGAGGTGCAACAGCTGCGGGCACTCGATGCTGCGGAGCATCTGAACCGGCAGATGGAAGCCGCAACGGATAAGGCCTCGTCCACGCGGCGCGAGCTATACGCGGGCAGGCGCGTCGCACCCTCCATTCTTTCCGCCGACTTCTCCCGCCTCGGTGCGCAGATCGAAGAGGTGATGGCCGCCGGCGCGCGGATCATCCATGTGGATGTGATGGACGGGCACTTCGTCCCCCCGATCACGATCGGCCCCCTCGTCGCGAGTGCGATCTCCGACCAGGTGCACCAGGCCGGCGGCGCGATCGACGTACACCTGATGATCGAGCGCCCCGACGAGCACATCGAGGAGTTCGCCAAGTCCGGCGCCGACTCGATCACCTTCCACGCCGAGGCGACCCCGCACATCAACCGCACGCTGAACGCGATCCGTGAGCTGGGCTGCCTCGCCGGCCTTGCCCTCAATCCGGGTACGCCGGTTGGCGCGGTCGGCGAGTCGATCCACGACGCGGACCTGTTCCTCTGCATGACGGTCAACCCAGGCTGGGGAGGCCAGCCCTTCATCGCTGACTCTCCGGACAAGGTGAGAAGGCTCGCCTCGCTCGTGGGGGACGGCATCATCGAGGTCGACGGCGGAATCGATTCGGGCACCGCCGGCAGCGTGGCCGACGCCGGCGCGGCCCTCTTCGTCGCGGGTTCCGGCGTGTTCGGTTCCGATGACCCGGCCACCGCGTACGCCGCGATCGCGGACGCGGCCGGCGCCGCCTAGCCCGCCTCGTCCCCCGAGGCGAGCTGGAGTTCCATCTCCTCGGTGGAGCCGGGTTTCACCGGCACCTCCGTCCGCTCCAGCGGCTGCCGGTAGAGCCAGTAGAGCAGCGCGCAGAGCAGGGCCGCGACCCCCAGGTAGCCGATCTCCACCCGGTGGAAGTCGTTGTCGATGATCGGGATCAGGACCCAGGCGACGAACGCGATCGCGCAGCCGATCCAGCAGAAGGAGGCGCGGCGGACCTGTCCCTTGGCGAGCGCGGCCTGATTGAGGGTGGCAGCGGAGAGATAGATGCCCATCCCGATGCTGACGATGATCAGATCGATCCGCTGGTAGGTGTGGTTCTTGCCGAAGGCGATCTGCATCAGCTCCGGGCCTGCAATGAGCATTGCGAGGGTGACCAGGCCCGCGAACGCGGCGATCGCGAGGATCGTCACCCGAACGGATGCGCGGAAGTCCTTCTCGTTGCCCTGCGAGCCGAGCGTGGTCAGGTGGGGGAGGAGGCTGGTCTGAACGGCCTGAAAGAGCTGGAGCGGCGCCCTGGCGATCATCAGCACGTTGAAGATGTAGCCCGCGGCGGCAGCGCCCGCGGTGGCGTTCACCAGCAGGTTTCCCGCGTTGATGATCGTCTGCTCCGAGAGCATGATCAGGAACACCCCGCCAGCGAACCGGCCGCCCCGCGCGAGGGTGAATTCGTCCCTGGGGGCCATCGCCCTCGAGGGCTCCTCGGGCCGGCTGACACCGCCGGGAGCTCCATCGGAGCCCTCGCCGGCGTCCGCCTTCACAGGTTCAGCCTCCGCTGCGAATCGGCGCAGGAACGCGAATGGGACGACGATCAGGCTGAGCGTCGGGGCGGCGACGATGCCGAGCGCGACCGCCGTCTGGCCGGACGCGATCCCAAGCGCGACGGCGGTGGGAAAAGCCGTCCGGGCGACCGATTCGCAGATGATCTGGAGCGCGTAGACGGTCAGGCGATGGCTGCCCGCGAGGAAGCCGCGGGCGAAATAGCTCGCGCCGTAGGCGGTGACGGCGGCGACCCCGATCCAATACAGCGTCGTGTTGCCGTGCAGGAGACGGTCGGTGATCGGCTCTCGCAGGGCCAGCGCGACCACGTCGAAGGCGAGCGCAACGGCGACCTGAATCGTCGCGGCAACGCGAATGGTGCGCGCGATCGGCGTGCCGTGAGCCAGGTTCTCGGAGACGGTGCGCGAGAGCAGCTGCTCGACCGGCCGCTGCAGGATCGAGATCACGATGAACACCGAGACCCAGAGGACCGTCACCTCTCCGTATTGCTCCCGCGACAGCTCGTGGGAGGCGATCGCGAAGTAGAGGTAGGTGATCAGCCCGGTGATCCCGACCCCGATGGAGAGCAGGCTGGCGCGACGCCCGTAGCTCCTCGCCTCGTCCGTCGCCCGCACTCGCCCCAGTCCCGGCATGACGGAGGAGACTACTGCCGTACAATACTGGCTGACTGACCAGTCAATCAGTCTGGAGGGCCGCATGGACACGGTCGGCACCGAACACGACGCGCCCCATCTGCGCCGCGCGCTCGAGCTGGCGCAGGGAGGTCGCGGGCGGGTCAGCCCCAACCCGATGGTGGGCGCGGTGCTGGTCCGCGAGGGCGAGGTGATCGGCGAGGGATTCCACGCCGAGCTCGGCGATTTGCATGCCGAGCGGGCGGCGATCGAGGACTCCCGAGCGCGGGGTGAGGACCCGGAGGGCTCCACCATCTACGTGACGCTCGAGCCCTGCGCCCACACCGGACGCCAGCCTCCCTGTACCGAGGCGATCCTCGAGGCGGGAATATCCCGCGTCGTCTACGCGTCCGAGGATCCCACCGAGAAGGCCTCGGGCCGCGGGCCGGGCATGCTCCGCGACGGCGGCGTCGAGGTCGACCTGGCGGGCGGGCCCGAGGCCGCCGAGGCCCGGCTGCTCAACCAACCCTTCCGCAAGCGCGCCCGCACCGGCCGGCCGCTGGTCACCTACAAGGCGGCAATGTCCCTCGACGGCCGGGTCGCCTCGCCCACCGGCGACTCCCGCTGGATCTCCAGCACGGAGAGCCGCGAGCTCGTCCACCGCTGGCGCGAGGAGTGCGACGCCGTCGCGGTCGGCATCGGCACCGCCCTCGCCGATGACCCACTGCTCACCGCCAGGCTCGAGGAGAGCTCGCGGCAGCCCGCCCGGGTCGTTTTCGACTCCCGGGCGAGATTGCCGATCGACTCCGCGCTGGCCAACTCCATCGATGAGGCGCCGCTGATCGTGGTCTGCGCCCCCGAGGCGTCCTCGGCCAGCCGCGACGGCCTTGAGCGCGCGGGGGCCGAGGTGATCGTGACGCCGGGACGGACCCCCAGGGCACGGCTCGAGGCTGCGCTCGACGAGCTCGGCCGCCGCGAGATCCTGGACCTCCTGGTCGAGGGCGGCCCGACCCTCGCCGGCGCGCTCTTCGACGCGGGCGAGATCGACCGGCTGCGCCTCTTCGTCGCGCCGGTGCTGGTGGGCGCCGCCGAGGCCCGCGCCGTCCTCGAGGGGGAGGGCGTCACGCGGATCGCCGAGGGAGCCCGGCCGCTGGCGACGAGCTTCGAGCAGGTTGGCGAGGACATCCTGATTCGCGCCAGGCTGCGGGAGTGGTGAGGGTGTTCACCGGAATCGTCAAGGAGCTTGGAAAGGTCGAGGTGGTCGACGGCTCGGCCGACGGAGCGCGTCTTCGAGTTCGCGCCGAGCTCACGGCGGAACTCGGCGAGGGCGACTCGGTGGCGGTCAACGGTGCCTGTCTGACCGCGGACTCCGTCGGGGACGGTGCCTTCGAGGCCGACGTGATGAACCAGACGCTGGAGCTCACCACGCTCGGCGAGCTGGAACCCGGATCGAGCGTCAACCTCGAGCTGCCGCTGCGCGCGGACGACCGGCTCGGCGGTCACGTGGTGCAGGGACACGTCGACGGGACCGGGACGGTCGCCGAGGTCTCGGCTGACGGCTTCGCCAAGCGCGTTCGGGTCGAGCTTCCCGACGAGCTCCTCCCTTACGTCGTCGAGCATGGATCGATCGGGATCGAGGGAGTGAGCCTCACGATCGCCGCCCTCAGCGACGCGACGGTCGAGGTCTCCCTGATCCCCGAGACGCTCGAGCGCACCACCCTCGGGAGCCTCGAGGCGGGGGCTCGCGTCAACGTTGAATGCGACGTCTTAGCCCGGTACGTCCAGCGGCAGCTGTCTTTGAACGAGGGTGCTGCGATAGCGCGAGAGTGCGCCGGAAGGCGCAACCCGTGAAATGTTGGAGCAGCAACCCGTTTAATAATGAGGAGCACTGAATGACCGAACGCAAGCTGACCGAGACCACCCAGGAGTCGCCCTTCGCCACCATCGAGGAGGCGATCGAGGACATCCGCCGCGGGCGGATGGTGGTCGTCTGCGATGACGAGAACCGCGAGAACGAGGGCGATCTCACCCTCGCCGCCCAGTTCGCCACCCCCGAGGCCATCAACTTCATGGCGATCCACGGCCGCGGGCTGATCTGCCTCGCGCTCACCGACGAGCGCTGCCAGGAGCTCGGTCTCAACCTGATGGCCGCCAAGAACGAGGCGCCCTTCCAGACCGCCTTCACCGTCTCCGTCGAGGCGCGCGAGGGAGTCACCACAGGGATCTCCGCCGCCGACCGGGCGAGGACGATCCAGGTCGCGATCGACCCTCACTCCCAGCCGCGGGATCTGGTCCAGCCGGGACACGTCTTCCCGCTGAAGGCAAAGGACGGCGGGGTGCTCGAGCGGACCGGTCAGACCGAGGCCGCGATCGACCTCGCCCGCCTCGCCGGACTGATCCCGGCGGGCGTGATCTGCGAGGTCATGAACGAGGACGGGACGATGGCGCGCGTGCCCGATCTGGTCGATTATTGCGCCAGGCACGACCTGAAAATGGTCACCGTGGCCGACCTGATCGCCTACCGGCGGCGGACCGAGAAGCTGGTCGAGCGGATCGTCTCCACCAAGCTGCCGACTGCGTTCGGCGAGTTCACGGCCGTCGGCTACCGCTCGCTGATCGACGACAAGCACCACGTCGCGATGGTCAAGGGCGAGGTTGCGGGTTCCGAGGACGTGCTGGTCCGAGTCCACTCCGAGTGCCTCACGGGTGACGTCTTCCACTCGCTGCGCTGCGACTGCGGCGAGCAGCTCGAGGCGGCGCTCGCCAACATCGAGCGGGAGGGCAAGGGCGTTCTGCTCTACCTCTCCCAGGAGGGCCGCGGCATCGGGCTGCTCAACAAGCTGCGCGCCTACAAGCTGCAGGAGGAGGGCCTCGACACCGTCGACGCCAACCTCAAGCTGGGGCTGCCCGCGGATCTGCGCGACTACGGGATCGGCGCCCAGATCCTGGTCGACCTGGGGCTCTCGAGCATTCGCATCCTCACCAACAACCCGAAGAAGATCCTCGGCCTCGAGGGCTACGGCCTCTCGGTCACCGACCAGGTGCCGATCCAGGCGGTGCCCAACCCGCACAACGAGGCGTATCTGAGAGCGAAGCGCGACCGCCTCGGGCACGCGCTCCATCACCAGGGGCTGCCACTCGACGAGCAGCTGCTCTACGAGGAGCACCGCAAGGACGAGGAGAACCGCGGGGAGGGCGCCACGCCCCCCGAGTACCCGCCCGGTGACTGACGAGAGCTCCTACGAGCAGTTCACCGACGAGGAGCGCGAGACGCTCTCCCGCAGCGAGTTCGCGGTCTGCGTGGCGACCTTCTACGAAGATATCGCCGACCGCCTGCTCAACGGCGCCGCCGTGGGCTTCGATCTGGGGAACGTCAGCGAGGCGTCCGTTCACACTTATCGAGTCCCGGGGGCCTTCGAGCTTCCCTTTGCCGCAAAGCTCTGCGCCGAGTCCGGCCGCTTCGCCGGGATCGCCTGCCTCGGCGTCGTCATCCGTGGCGAGACGAGCCATTACGACCACGTCTGCAACGAGGTCGCCTCGGGGATCCAGCGCGTCCAGCTCGACACCGGGGCGCCCTGCGCCTTCGGGGTGATCACCGCCGAGAACATGGACCAGGCCCTGGCCCGATCCGGTGGGGACAAGCGTGACCAGGGCCGCGGTGCCGCGATCGTCGCCATGCGGATGTCCTTGCTCAAGGACGTCATCTAGCTACCATCACGCGTCTCATGGCAAAGGTCTGCCACAGTTGCGGCAAGCGCCCCGCCTTCGGCAACTCGCGCAGCCACTCGATGGTTGCGACCAGGCGGCGCTTCAACCCGAACCTCCAGAAGGTCCGCATCCAGGAGGAAAACGGCCGCACCCGGCGCGTCTACGTCTGCGCGCGCTGCCTGAAGTCCAACAAGGTCACCAAGGCCGCCTGACCTACAACAGATCGGCCCGGGGTCTAGGGTTGCGGCTGGTCCCCATGGCCGATCCCTCGATAGAGCGATTCCGGCGAGTCGTCAGCGCGGCAGCTACCCACCTCGAGGACCGACGCAAGGAGGTCAACGACCTCAACGTCTTCCCCGTCGCCGACGGCGACACCGGCGACAACATGGCGCTGACGCTGCGCGCCGTGAGCGACGAGCTGGACCGCATCGACGGCCAGATGGTCGACGAGATCGGTCGCACCGAGCTGGTCAACGCCCTCGCTCGCGCTGCCCTGATGGGCGCCCGGGGAAACTCCGGGGTGATCCTGAGCCAGATCGTGCGCGGAGCGGCGGAGGAGCTCACCAGCCGGCCGGGCGAGCTCGTCGACCCGATGCTGGTCGCTGCGGCGTTCGCCCGCGCGGCCGACGCCGCGTATGAATCCGTGCGCGAGCCGGCGGAGGGCACGATGCTGACCGTCTTCCGCGAGATGGCCCACTCGATCTCCCGGCGCCTCGCGCACATGGGCGAGATCCGTCTCTCGCCCGACGCGACCCCGGCCGAGCAGGACGCCCTGCTGGCCGAGCTGCTCGAGGACGCCGTCCGCGACGGCGAGGCGGCGGTCGCGCGGACCCCGGATCAGCTCGAGATCCTGCGCGAGTCCGGAGTGGTCGACGCGGGGGCGTACGGACTCGTGGTGATCCTCTCCGGCGTGGTAGCCGGGCTGCGCGGCGACACCTCAGCTCCCTCGACCCTTCAGCACCACGCGCCCCCGAGCGACACACGGCCCCACCATGAGGACAGCCGCTATCGCTACTGCACCAACTTCATCGTCACCGGCTCGGCGCTCGACAGCCGCTCCTTCGTCCCGCGCCTGGAGGAGCTCGGGGACTCGGTCCTCGTCGTCGGCGACGAGGCGACGCTCAAGGTGCACGTCCACACCGACGAGCCGGAGGCCGCGATGGCGCTCTTCGAGGGGACAGGAGAGGTCTCCCAGCTCGACGTCGCCGACATGCGCGAGCAGATCGCGGAGCGCACGGCGCGCCTGCAAGCAGGTCGCTGCGCGGCGGTCGCGGTCGTCTCGGGTCGCGGCATGCGCGAGCTCTACGAGGGGCTCGGCGCGTTCGTGGTCGACGGCGGCGAGACCTTCAACCCCTCCATTTATGACCTGCTTGCTGCGATCCACGAGGTCCCGGCCGAGGAGGTCCTCGTTTTCCCCAACAACCCCAACGTGAGGATGGCGGCCGAGCGCGCCGCCGAGCTCTCGGACAAGCAGGCGCGCGTCGTCGACTGCACGTCCCAGCAGGCCGGCGTGGCGGCGCTCGTCGAGCTCAACCCCCACGCCTCGATCGAGGAGAACGAGGAGAGGATCACCTCATCGCTGGGGGGGATCCGGGCGGGCTCTGTGGCGTCCGCCTCTCGTGACGACACCAGGGGCAGGTTCGTCACCGGCGACGCCGTCGGCTTCGTGAGCGAGCAGATCGTCGCCTGGGGCGGCGCCGGGTCGGCCCTGAGCGAGACCATGGCCCGCCTCGCGGAGGGTGCTGAGATCCTCACGGTCATCGCCGGCGAGGAGGCACCGATCGCCCTGACTGAGGTTGAGGGCCTCGCCCCTGAGGGGGTTGAGGTCGAGCTGCACGAGGGTGGACAGCCGAATTACTGGTGGCTGCTTGCTGCGCAGTGAGATGAGCGACGAGCTGCCCGTCCTCTGGCAGTACAGCTTCTCGAACTACAACGAGAAGGCCCGCTGGGCGCTTGACTTCAAGCGCATCCCCCATCGGCGGCGGTCCGTGATGCCCGGAGGGTTCCGCGGCCTCTGGCTCTCGCGGGGGGA
>DATDJZ010000057.1:0-3108 GCA_036520315.1 Solirubrobacterales bacterium
ACCGAACCTAGGGTCGTTCCCGAGACCGAGAAGGTCGGCATGTCGCAGAGAATCTCACGCGCGGACGTGGCCTCGTTCCTTCTGCAAGCGGCGACCGACGGCCTCTACAGCCGTCGCGACGTCATCATTACCGGATGACCACCCAGGGCTAACTTGGGCCCGGACCGGACTCTCCGCAGCCGTCCAATCTTTAGCGCCCAGTTGCCGACATTCTCACGATCGCTCTCGCCCTCCCGAGCTCGCACATCACGCGAACGTTTTCGCGACGACGGACGCTTGAGCTGCCATCGGCAGTGACGAACGCTCCGCCGCTAGAGGACCCTCGGTCGAGGTCTCCACGCTGGTCGGCGGGCGTCTCGCGAGCGTTCGCCTCTCATTCGACGAAGCGGGCCTGGGTCCGCGGCGCCTCGGGAATCAGGCCGAGGCTCGCCGGCAGGACCTCGGTGGACACGCCATTCGTCGGGACCTTCGGAGAGTACGTCGAGCTCGGTGGGATCCGCGTGCCCGGGAGCGCGGATGTGAGCTGGGAGCTTCCCGAGGGCCCCTTCACCTACTGGCGGGGAGAGGTCACCTCGCTTGTCGCCGAGTAGCCCTCGAGCGCCTGCCGCTGCGAGAGCAGGTAGAGCAGGATCAGCGACGGGACGACCGTCACGGCCGCAACCGCGAAGATGACGATTACCGCGGTCAGCGTCGCGGAGGCCCCTGCCGCCCCCGAGATGGTCAATGAGGTCGGCAGGACGTAGGGGAATGCCGCCGCGAAGTAGCCCCAGATGACGGCCGTCCCGGCACCGACCGCGGCCGCCCGCAGGCCGTAGTTCCGCCCGCTGACCAGCAGCCCCAGGGCGACGAGGCCGCAGACCCCCGAGAGGATCACCAGCGCGATCCCGGGCCAGGAGGTGAGGCCGTCGTACACGTAGCGGCCGTCGGCATGCAGCGCGATGACGCCCACGACCGCGGCGGCCCCGGCGATCACGGCCGCAACGACGGCGCGGCGCTCGAAGTAATCACGTAGGTCCTGGTCCCCTACGGCCCCAGAGTCGCGGACCAGGAAGATCGCCGCAGTGTAAGCGGCGACCAGAACGAAGAGCACGCCCGTCACTAGCGGCAGCAGGCCGGTCCAGCTCCCGGTCGGATCGCCGTCCCCACCGGCCGGGACCTCGCCCGACGCGACCGCGCCGACCACCGTCCCCATGAAGAACGGCGTCAACACCGAGGCGGCGCCGAACACCCGCGTCGCCGGCCGCTGTACCGGGCCCGGCAGGGCGTGGCGGAAGGCGAAGCCCGACCCTCGGAGGACGATCCCCAGGGCCGCCAGCGCGAGCGGGATGTAGAGCGTCGTCATGATCGCCGAGAAGGCCTGCGAGAACGCGGTCCAGAGCACGACGAGGACGAAGATCAGCCAGACGTGGTTCGCCTCCCAGACCGGTCCGATGGAGCGATCGATCTGGTTGCGGACCCGCCCCGCTCTCTCGCCCCTGCCCGCGAGCAGGTCCCAGACCCCAGCCCCGAAGTCCGCTCCGCCGAAGATCGCGTAGAGCGTCACCCCGATCCAGAGGATCGCCGCGCAGACGTCGGCGCTGCTCATGCCGAGGCCCCCGATTCCCGGCCCGCCGGAGGGCTGTACGGGACCTCGCCGGGCTCCTCGGTCCGGCCCTGCTGCCACCGACGCGAGAGCCCGCGCAGCACGACGACCGCAGTGACCGCCAGCGTGACGTAAAGCGCCATGGTCAGGCCGAACACCCACCAGATCCCCTGGGCCGGCGTGACGGCATCGGCGGTGCGCATGAAGCCGTTCACGATCCAAGGCTGGCGGCCGATCTCGGTGACGGTCCAGCCGCATTCGAGCGCGATGACAGCACCCACCCCGGCGACGGCGGCGAGGCGCAGGAACCAGCGCGTGGACGGGAGATCACGCCGGCGCCACCAGGAGATCGCGAACCAGACCGCGAGCAGGAAGAGCGCGCTGCCGATCCCGACCATGGTGTCGAACGACCAATGCAGCATCGTCTTCGCGGGCGGCTCCTCGTCGTCCGGGATCTGGTTGAGCCCCGTGACATTGGTGCTCGTGCTGAAGCCGACCAGGATCGAGTCGACACCCGGGATCCCGATCCCGCCCTTGACCTCGCCGTCTATGCAGCGGCCGTAGAGATACTCGGTCTGATCCGGCCCGCCCTCGTAGATGCACTCCATCGCGGCGAACTTGGCGGGCTGGTCGTCGGCGACCGCGCGCGCGGCGGTGTCTCCGACGAAGAGCTGGATCGGCGTCGCGATCGCCGCAACCGTGAACGGGATCACGAAGCCGAGGCGGTTATAGCGGTCGCGCCGGCCACGGAGCATGCCCACCGCGTAGACGGAGGCGACCAGGAAGCCGGTGACCATGTAGGCAGCCAGCCACATGTGGAAGAACTCGTAGCCCGTCGCCGGGTTGAAGAGCACCTCGAAGGGCTTCACGTGGGTGACGTTGCCGGCGGAGTCGAGATCGAAGCCCTGGGGCTGGTTCATCCAGGCGTTGGCGGCGATCACCGAGAAGGCGCCGCCAACCCCAGAGATCACGATCGGTATCGCGGACAGCATGTGAGCCCGGGGCGAGAGCCGGTCCCAGCCGTAGATGTAGATGGCGATGAAGATCGCCTCGAGGAAGAAGAAGATTCCCTCGATCGCGAAAGCGATCCCGAAGGTGTCCCCGAAGCGGTCCATGAACCTCGGCCAGAGCAGGCCGAACTCGAAGGAGAGGACAGTGCCGCTCACCGCGCCGACGGCGAAGAGGACGGCGACGGCCTTGGACCAGTTGCGGGCCAGCCGGAGGGCCTCCTGGTCCCCCTTGCGGTGGCCGTACCACTCGGCGAGCAGCATCACGAGCGGGAAGGCGACGCCCATGGAGGCGAGCACGATGTGGAAGCCGAGGGTGAAGCCCATCTGGCTGCGCGCCGCCAGCAGGTTGGACGACGAATCCGCGAGCAGGAGCACCGGGCTCGACATCAGATCCACCGGAGCCTATTCATACGAGCAGCCATCAGAGGATTGCGAGTGGATTGAGGGGCGATCCGGTTCCCCCGGAGATGCGGAGTGGCGCCGCGACGAACAGGAACTCCCAGCGGTCCACTTCCT
>DATDJZ010000058.1:0-3393 GCA_036520315.1 Solirubrobacterales bacterium
GTCTTTGACGTTCTCGGTGTACGGATCATGCGATCCGGACTTCGCCAGACCGCGGCCGATGAAGTAGGCACCGGCGACGATCGCCACGTACAGCCATGCCTGCCGAGCGATGAACTCGTCGGTTCCGCGGGTGTCCCCGCCCTTGATCACGGCGGCGCTGATGAGAATCGCGGCGATGACGCCGACCATCCCCCAGAACTCGGTGGTCTTGAAGGCCTGCTTGGTCTCCGTCGTCAGGCGGCGAATCCGGCCCTGGCGACGAACTGAATCGGTGCGCAGCGCACCAGGCTTCGTTGCAGCTTCCATGCGTTTCACTTCTCCTGTCTTGCCTCTTCCAGCCTGGGCCGTGCAAGCTGACCTGGGGTGGTCAACTCGCCCCTTTGCTCCCGGACTGGACGGGCAGGCGCTTCGCGTTTTCGCCGAAGCAAATGCTGCCTCGCTCGGACCGCTTACCCGCCAAATCACCAACCAAACGAGTGTTCGGGCACTCCGACGGAGGCTCGGCTTCGAATAGCCCGGCCACGGGTATCAGGAGAGCGTGGAAAAGGAGGTCCTCGTCAGCGACGTCGCCACCTTCGAAACGAAGAATGGCAATACCGGGTACAGACTTCGCAGCTCCGACGGCGATGAGTACACGACATTCCGCGAAGCGATCGGCGAGGCGGCGCTGCGGATGAAGGGTCGGCGGTCACGGGTGGTCTACCACGAGGAGCAGCGCGGGCAGTACAAGAACGTCTATCTCGACGAGATCCAGCTGCTGGAGGACGACGGCGGTGATGGGGAGGACACGGACCCGGAGGAGGCCGGCTGGCGAACCGCCGTCGACGCGGCGCCCTGGCTGGTCGGAGATTCGGATCAGGCGGACGAGGTCCCGCCGGATCAGATGTTCGAGAAGCTGAAGCCCTTCAAGGATCGCGTCGCGGAGGACATCCGGGAAGAGTCGTCCTAAGGGTCGGGCAGGGGACCGCCGCCAGGAGCCGAGAGTGCTGCTTCTCGTCCAAAGCAGCTACTCGGACAGCCGGGCGGCTTCGAGGGCCTCGTCGCGGTCCATATAGGGATCCACCCGCACCACGCTCCCATCCTTGACCGTGAAGATCACCCCGGTGTCGGTCTCCACCACCGCGCCGCTCTCCCTTCCCTTCGCCACCTCGTGGAAGAAGACGACCACCCGGTCACCTGCGTCGAAGTAGTCGGTCGTCTCGAGCGACTGTCGCTCCCAGGCCTCGAACGCTTCCACGGTGGCGAGGGTGCGGACGATGAGCTGGCGGAGCGCCTCGGCGCCCGGTCCCTCCAGCCTGATCCGGTCGGTGCGGCAGCGGGTATGCCCGGAGCGGGATGACCGCAGACGCTCGTACCGCCCTGGTCACCGGCGCCACCGGCTTCATCGGCGGCAGGCTGGCCAACGCCCTGGCCGACGACGGCTGGCACGTCCGCGCGCTGGTTCGCGATTCCGGGCGGGCGAGCGAACTCGCCGATCGCGGTGTCGAGCTGTTCGAGGGGGACGTGCTGGACGCCGATTCGCTCAGGGGCGCGGGAGAGGGGGCGGAGGTCGCCTACTACCTGGTCCACGGCATGGGACGGGGGGGCGCGGGAGACTTCGAGGAGCGGGAGCGCGAGGCGGCACGGAACTTCGCGGAGATGGCGAAGCGGGAAAAGGTCAGCCGGGTCGTCTACCTGGGCGGGCTAGGAGACCAGCCCCGCTCCAAGCATCTTCGAAGCCGGGCGGAGACGGCGGAGATCCTCGGCGGGCAGGGCCCCCCGCTGACCTACTTCCGGGCGGCGATGGTCGTCGGCGCGCGAAGCGAGTCCTACCGGACACTCCGCTACCTCGTCCAGCGCTTGCCGGCGATGATCGCGCCGGCCTGGCTCTCGACGCCGACCCAGCCGATCGCCGTCGACGACGTGATCGCGTACCTCCGCCGGGCTCCCGATCTGGAGGAGTCCGAGGGACGGGAGGTCCAGATCGGCGGGCCCGACGTTCTCTCCTATGGCGACATGCTCGACCGGATGGCCCATGCGCTGAGGATCCATCCGCGCCCGAGGGTCCCGTTCCCGCTGCTTACGCCTCGGCTCTCCTCATTGTGGATCGGCCTGGTCACCCCCGTCGATGCCGGGGTCGCGCGGCCCCTGATCGAGGGCCTGTCAACTCCGACGACCGTCACCGACCCCCTGGGAGCGTCCCCCTTCGGCATCGAGCCCGTCCCGTTTGCCGAGGCGCTGCGGCGGGCGCTCGCCGAGGATCCCGAAATCTCGTCTTCGGAATGAGCGTTGAGCTCCGGCTCTATCCGGACCGGCTCGGCAAGGTGCCGCGGACGGGAGCGGTGGAGTCCGTTCAGGAAGCGGAGGTCTGGCTCGACGAGCCCGCCTCGCGGGTGGTGAGCCGGAGCTTTCTGGAGTGGGCGGCCTACGCCTACTGGCGGTTGATCACGCGGTTCACCCTCGGCCTGATCAGGATCACCTCCGACGGGGGCGATCAGTGCGTCGTGCTGCTCGGACGACCGCTCGTCCTGCTGCGCTTCCACGCGCCGGAGTACGAGGTCTCCGCCCGCGAGGGTTCCGTCAGCTGGCGGATCAAGCGCGGACTCCTCGTTTCGAGAGAGGGCCGGGATCGGGGAACGTTGCGCCTCTCGGTGTCGGCCCTGGAGCGGTCCGAGGCTGGCTGCGGCGTTCACGTGCGGATGGCGGTGCAGAACTTCTATCCGTGGCTGCGCGGCACCGGGCCGTTCGCGCGGGTCGGCGTCTGGATCTACGCACAGACCCAGCAGCGCGTCCACCGGGCGGTTACCCGCGGGTTCCTGAAACGGGTCGCGGGGACCGGCACGACGCCTAGCTCGGCGGCGGCACCAGCGGGTCCGGATAGTCGAGGCCCCCGCGGACCTCGCGGCTGAGCTTCCAGGGCTCGTGGATCGCCCTGCCCTCGATACCGGCGAGCTCGGGGACCAGCCGGCGCACGTAGGTGCCATCCGGGTCGAACCGACGGGCCTGCCGGATCGGGTTGAGCACGCGGTTCGGGCGAGTGTCGTTCCCGGTCCCCGCCACCCACTGCCAGTTGCCGACGTTGTTGGCCAGATCGCCGTCCACCAGGAGCCGTTCGAAGTGAAGAGCGCCGGCCCGCCAATCGATGCCGAGGGTCTTCGTGAGGAAGGAGGCGACGATCAGGCGTGCCCGATTGGGGAGGAAGCCCCGATCGGCGAGCTGGCGCATGCCGGCGTCGACGATCGGATAGCCCGTACGGCCCGCCTTCCAGGCGTCGAGCTGCCCCCCGGGGCTCTTCCAGCGACGTGACCGCTTCCGATAATCGTTGTAGGGGAGGTCGGGCCGGTCCGCCAGCACCTGGTGGTGGAAGTCCCGCCAGCAGAGCTGGCGCGCGAAGTCCTCGAGGCCCTTTTGCTC
>DATDJZ010000059.1:0-52807 GCA_036520315.1 Solirubrobacterales bacterium
CTGCGCAGGACCGGTGCCGAGTACGAACCCCTGGCCGAGTTGGAGCTTCCGACCGCCAACGACGACGAAGCAGAGAGGTGACCCAATGGCAGATCAGAAGCCCAATCTGAGAGAGGCCGGCGAGAAGGACGCGAAGGCGCGTGACCAGGCGCTGCAGGCGGCGGTCAAGCAGATCGAGCAGAACTTCGGGCAGGGCGCGCTGATGAAGCTCGGCGACCTCGGCGCGCTGGACGTAGAGTCGATCTCCACGGGCGCGCTGCCCCTGGACATCGCCCTCGGGGTGGGCGGCGTGCCGCGCGGCCGCATCGTCGAGATCTTCGGCCCGGAGTCCTCGGGGAAGACGACGCTGATCTACCACATCGTCGCCGAGGCCCAGGCCCGCGGCGGCGTCTGCGCCTTCGTGGACACCGAGCACGCGCTCGATCCGGCCTACGCACGGAAGATCGGCGTCAACACCGACGAGCTGCTGATCTCCCAGCCCGACTACGGCGAGCAGGCGCTCGAGATCGTCGACGTCCTGGTCCGTTCCGGCGCAGTCGACGTGGTCGCGGTCGACTCCGTGGCTGCGCTGACGCCTCGGGTCGAGCTCGAGGGCCAGATGGGCGATCAGCACGTCGGCCTCCAGGCGCGCCTCATGTCGCAGGCGCTGCGCAAGCTGGCCGGCAATCTGAGCCGCGCCAAGACCGTCTGCCTGTTCACCAACCAGATCCGGGAGAAGATCGGGGTGATGTTCGGGAGCCCGGAGACGCAGCCCGGCGGCCGCGCGCTCAAGTTCTATTCCTCGCAGCGGCTCGACATCCGCCGGATCGAGACCCTCAAGGAGGGCACCGAGGCGGTCGGCAACCGGGTCCGGGTGAAGGTCGTGAAGAACAAGGTGGCGCCGCCCTTCCGCCAGGCCGAGTTCGACATCGAGTACGGCACGGGCATCTCCAAGGAGGGCGGCCTGCTCGACATGGCGCTGGAGCACGGCCTGGTCCAGAAGTCGGGCTCGTTCTTCTCCTACGGCGAGACGCGCCTCGGTCAGGGCCGCAACAACACCAAGGAGTTCCTGCGCGACAACCCGGAGCTGGCGGCGGAGCTCGAGACCAAGGTCCACGAGAAGCTCGGGGTCGGGGCCGACGCGGAGGGCCGTCCAGAGGCCGAGAAGGAGGCTGACGCGGCGAAGGCGGCGGAAGCGGTCAAGGCCACCCAGAAGCCCAAGCCGCAGAAGAAGGCCGCTTAGGCGGCGTGCCAGACGACGCCTACGAGCTGGCGCTCAAGGCGCTGGGCTACAAGGAGCGCACGGAGTCGGAGCTGCGCGGCTGGCTGGCCGAGCGTGGGGTGGAGGAGGCGGAGATCGAAGAGGTCATCGCGCTTCTCGGCGAGGTCGGGGCGATCGACGACGCGAGCTTCGCCCGCCGCTACGCCGCCGACAAGCGACTGCTGGCGGGCTGGGGCCCGGATCGGATCGCGAAGGCCCTCGAGGGACGCGGTGTGGTCCGCGAGCACATCGAGGCGGCCCTGGACGTCGAAGACGAGGAGGACCAGCTCGAGCGCGCGACGTCCCTGCTCGTGGATCGCGGCATCAGCGGCGACTCGGAGCGCGAGCGCGAGCGCGCCCTGCGCCTGCTGGTCAGGCGCGGCTATCCGCTGGAGCTCGCCTACGAGGCCGTGCGGGCCGCCGAGCGACGCTCAGGCGAGGCGGCCTGACCGCCACAGAACGCGCTGACGGCAGGTCGGCTTCCACGGGTAGGATCCGGCTCGGATGGACGGCAACTTCTTCTTCGTCATCGGAATCGTGCTCGTGATCGCGGCGGTCGGGCTCGCTTTCTTCGGAATCCGCGAGAACGAGCGCTTTCCCGCCAGCCGCGCTGTGCTCGTGGGGGTCACGGCCCTGTTCGCCGCGGCCGTGGTGACGACGATGGCCTTCGCGGTGGTGAAGTCGGTGGACGAGCAGGACAAGCGCAACGCCGAGCTCGCCAAGGAGGAGGAGCAGGCGCAGCCCGAGAGCAACGCTCCCTCGGGGCAGGCACAGGGCGGCGGTGCGGCGGAGACCCTCGACGTCTCCTCGCCGGCCGACGGCGCACTCGTCTTCCAGCCCGATGGCCTGACGGCCAAGCCGGGCAACCTGACGGTCGACTACGACAATCCCTCCCAGGTCCCGCACAGCATCGCGATCGCGACGGCCAATGGAAATGTGCTGGGCGAGACCCAGCCGAGCACGAACGGCGTGGAAACGCTGCAGATCCCGGATCTGACGCCGGGGAAGTACGTCTTCTACTGCACGGTTCCCGGCCACCGCGAGGCGGGCATGGAGGGCAACCTGACGGTCACCGGAGGCCCGACGCCCTAGTCGCCGTCGGAGTGACCGCGCCGTCGCTAGATTGAAAGCGATGGAACGCCGCTATCACGTCACCACCTTCGGATGCCAGATGAACGAGCACGACTCGGAGCGGATGAAGGGCATGCTCGATTCGCTCGGCTACGTCGAGTCCGCGGACCGCGAGGGTGCCGACCTGATCCTCTTCAACACCTGCTCGATCCGCGAGTCCGCCGACAATCGCTTCATCGCGCACCTGGGGGAGGCGAAGCGCCTCAAGACGGAGGACCCGGCGCGCGTGGTCGGAGTCGGAGGCTGCTGGGCGCAGTCGGTGAAGGATGAGGTCTTTCGCCGCTTCCCGTTCGTCGACGTCGCCTTCGGGCCGGGGCAGATCCACCGCCTGGCCGAGTTCCTGACGTCCGACTCCCTCACGGCGCAGGGTTACTTCGAGTTCGAGGACCTCTCCGGACATCTGCCGATGAAGCGCGAGCGGGAGTTCCAGGCGTGGCTGCAGATCTCGCAGGGCTGCAATTGCGTCTGTAGCTACTGCATCGTCCCGTCAGTGCGCGGCCGCGAGGTGAGCCGGGATCCCGGCGAGCTGCTCGCCGAGGTCGAGCGCCTGGCGGCGGACGGCGTCCGCGAGGTGACGCTGCTCGGCCAGAACGTGAACAGCTATGGGCGTGACCTGCCGAAGGAGCGCCGGATCGGGTTCGCGGACCTGCTCGCGCGAGTGGATGCGATCGACGGAATCGACCGGATCCGCTACACGAGCCCGCACCCGAAGGACACACGGGAGGAGGTGATCAGGGCGCACGCCGACCTCCCGTCGGTCTGCGAGCACATCCACCTGCCGCTCCAGTCGGGCTCGAGCGCCGTGCTGAAGCGGATGCGCCGCACCTACAACCGCGAGCGCTACATGGACCGCGTCGCGCTGATCCGGGAGCACGTGCCCGATTGCGCGCTGACGACCGACATCATCGTCGGCTTCCCGGGCGAGACAGAGGCCGACTTCCAGGAGACGCTCGAGGTCGTCGACGAGGTCGGATACGACGGCGCCTTCACCTTCATCTTCTCCCCGCGGCGGGGAACCGAGGCAGCCGATCTCGACGATCAGCTTCCGCACGCGGTGAAGCGGGAGCGGCTGGAGCGCCTGGTGGAGCTGGTGCAGCGCAGGGCTCGTGAGCGCGGCGAGCGCTTCGTGGGGCGCACGATGGAAGTGCTGGTGGAGGGGCCGAGCCGCACGGACCCGAGCCGCCTCCGCGGCCGCACCCGGCACAACAAGACCGTCAACTTCGATGGGACCGCCGCCCCGGGCGAGTTGGTGGAGGTCGAGATCGGTGGAGCCACCTCGACCACCCTGAGTGGTTCCGAGCGGCTCCTCAGCCGCGCCGCTTGAAGATCCTCGCGCTGTTCGGCCCCACGGCCGTGGGGAAGACGGGAGTGGCGATCGCGGTCGCGGAGCGCCTGCGTGAGCGCGGCGAGGACCCCGTCGCGGTCAACTGCGACTCGATCCAGGTCTATCGGGGGCTCGAGGTGCTGAGCGCGGCGGCGGATGCCGAGCAGCAGAAGCAACTCGAGCACCGCCTGCTCTCCTTCGTCGACCCGAGCGAGGAGTTCAGCGCCGGCCGCTACGCGGAGCTCGCCCACGCCGAGATCGACTCCCTCCTCGCGGAGGGCAGGCGCCCGATCGTGGTCGGCGGCACCGGTCTCTATCTGAGGGCAGCCCTCGCGGATCTGGATCTCCGCCCGCCCGTTCCGTCGGAGATCCGGGAAGAGGTGGAGCGGGAGCTGGCAGAGCGCGGGCCGGAGGCGTTGCACGCGGAGCTCGACGAGGACCTGGCGGCCGGTGTCGACCCGAATGACCGCAAGCGGATCGGCCGCTTCACCGAGCTCACCCGCGCCGGGGTGGAGCCGGCGCGAAGCAGCGAGGGCCTCTGGACGACGGAGCTGCGCCATCCGACCGTGCTCGTCGGACTGTCGATGGCCCGCGGCCAGCTTGGGGAGCGGATCGACGCCAGGGTGGACGAGATGGTGGCCTCGGCCGCGGCGGACGAGGCTCGGCGGGCGGCGGCAGCGGGCGCCTCCCGAACGGCGCGGGCCGCGCTCGGCTTCGAGGACCTCCTGCACGGCAACCCTCGCGCGATGAAGCGCGCCCACCGCCAGTACGCGCGCCGGCAGCTCACGTGGATGCGCCGTATGGAGGGCGTGGTTGTGGTCGACCGCACAGGGCGCGACGATGCTGAAGTGGCAAACGAGATCGTGGAACTGCTCTGATGGATGCGGCCAGCCGTGAGGCACTCGTGAGGCGCTCGATCGAGGCCTGGAACGCGAATGACTTTGAGCAGCTTGGCGCCATCGTGGGCCCGCAAGCACTGGCCTCCGTGCGTTGGGTCATGAGGGGGGAGGCGAGCGGCGCTCCGATGGACGTGCGGACCTGGATGGTCTACTGGTTCATGGACGACCGGATCTCGCGCATCGAGTGCTTCCTCGATGAGTCCGCGGCCCGTGCAGCCCTCGAGGAGGTCGGATGAGGTTCGACAAGTGGACAGCCCTCGGTAACGACTACCTGATCGTCGAGGCCGCGGCCCTGCCCTGGGCGCCGACCCCCGAGAGGATCAAGCGGCTCTGCGATCCGCACTTCGGCGTCGGCTCCGACGGGCTCCTGCTGCTCGCGCCGGTCGAGGATCCCGCCTACGTGGCGGAGCTTCGCATCTACAACCCGGACGGGTCGGAGGCCGAGCTCTCGGGGAACGGCGCTCGGCAGGCGGTGCTCTACCTGCGCCGCTCCGGTTGGATCGACGCGGACGAATTCAGCATCCTGACCAAGGCCGGCCCGATCACGCCGACCATCCGCTCCGAGCGGGAGGCCACTCTCGATCTGGGCAGGGCGACCACCGCCTCGGACGACTACCCCTCAGGCGCGGCGGACGGCAGGGGTGAGGTGGTCGCCGTGGGCCGGTCCTGGCCCTTCCAGCACGTCTCGATCGGAAATCCCCAATGCGCGATCGCACTCGGGGAGGAGCTCGAAACCCTCGACCTGGGCGCGATCGGGCCCGAGATCGAGAACAGCCCGCTGTTCCCGAACCGGACCAACGTCAGCTTCTATCGAGCAGAGGGCGGTTGCGTCCGCGCCCGGATCTTCGAGCGCGGGGTGGGGGAGACGCTCTCCTCCGGAACGGGGGCCTCGGGCGCGGCGGTCGCGGCTCACCTGGCAGGCGCTCCCAGCACGCTGACCGTGGAGCTCGACGGCGGCGAGCTCGAGGTGGAGATCGGCGACGGCCTGGCGGTACGCCTGACCGGCTGGGCCGAGCCGCTCTTCGCGGGAGAGCTCTCCTCCGAGTTGCTCCGCGCGCTGGAGGACCTCGGCTGACCTAGTCTTCCGGCTTCCGAATGGCGGCACCGTCCAAGAAGAAGGGGCTCGCCGCCCCGTCCGAGCGCCTCGAGGCGATCCCGCCCTACATGTTCGCCGAGCTCGAGCGGCGAATCGAGGCGAAGCGCGACGAGGGCATCGACGTGATCAGCCTCGGCATCGGAGATCCTGATACTCCGACCTTCCGCTACATCGTCGAGGCGATGCGAGAGGCCGTCGGCGACCCCGAGGCACAGCGCTACCCGAGCAACCGCGGCCGCCGCGAGTTCCGCGAATCATTCGCGGACTTCTACCTGCAGCGGTTCGGCGTGGAGATCGATGCGATCAACGAGGTGATCCCGGCGATCGGCGCGAAGGAGTGCATCTACAACCTCTGCTTCGCGTTCCTGGACCCCGGAGATGTCGCCCTCGCTTCCGATCCGGGCTACCCGGTCTACACGGGCGGGCCGGTCCTCGCGGGCGCGGAGGCGCACCTGCTCCCGCTTCGGCGGGACCTCGGTTTCACCCCCGACCTGGACGCGGTCCCGGAGGAGAAGCTCGAGGCGGCTCGCCTGCTGTTCATCAACTACCCGAACAACCCGACGGGCGCGATCGCCCCCGAGGGCTTCTTCGAGCGCGTGGTCGAGCTCGCCCAGCGCCACGAGTTCCTGGTCGTCCACGACAACGCCTACTCGGAGATCACCTACGACGGCTACGTAGCGCCCAGCTTCCTGGCGACGCCGGGAGCCAGGGAGGTCGGCGTCGAGGTCTTCTCCCTGTCCAAGGGCTACAACATGACCGGCTGGCGCTGCGCGGCGATCCTCGGCAACGCTGAGGCGATCAGGACCTACTGGCGCCTGAAGACCAACGTCGACTCCGGACTGTTCGAGGCTGTGCAGCTCGCCGGCGCTGCGGCGCTGCGGGGACCTCACAAGGAAGTCGAGCAGATGTGCCGCATCTATCAGCGCCGCCGGGACCTGGTAGTCGGGGCGCTGCGCGACATCGGCGTCGAGGTGGAGCCTCCGAAGGGAACGATCTACATCTGGGCCCCGGTCCCCGATGGGCACACCTCGGCCTCGTTCGCGGAGAAGGTGCTGGAGGAGGCGGCCGTTGTTGTCTCCCCGGGCTCGATGTACGGGCCGAGCGGCGAGGGCTTCTTCCGGATCTCCCTGACGACACCCGACGAGCTGCTACGGGCTGCCGTCCAGCGCCTCAGGGCGCACGTCGCCTGAAAAAGCCGCTCTTTGCGGACGTCCCACGGTGAATCGGCGCGGGATAGCCCCGAAGTCCGTACGTTGGTCGCGGGGGCAGCCGTGGCGCCGGGGGGGCGAATCGGCCTTTATCCGCCCCTCAGCTAAAGGCAGGACTCTGAACCGCCGAACGACCCTTCAATGAACGAGATCGGATTGATATTGGCGCTGGGGTGTGCCGCCTTCTCGGGTGTGGCGCTCCTCTGCAAGCACCGCGGAGCGGTCGCGGCGCCCGATGTTGCGATGAGGAGTCCGCTGCGCAGCGCGGCGGCGCTCTTTCGCTCCCGCTGGTGGGCGATCGGCTTCGGCCTCGCCACGCTGGGCTGGGCCCTCCACGTGGCGGCCCTCTCTATGGCGCCCCTCTCGCTTGTGCAGGCGGTGATCGCGGGCGGGCTGGCGCTCTTGGCCGTTCCCGCCCGCCGCTGGTTCGGTATCGCGGTTGGGACCCGGGACCTGGTCGGTCTCGGGCTCTGCGCCGCCGGACTGAGCTTCCTGGCCTTCACGGCCGGCCACGGGCGTGAGAGCGGCGCGTTCACCGACTCGACCATGCTCGCCTTCGAGGGCGGGACGCTCGCGCTTGCGGGGGTCCTGCTGTTCGCCTCCGCCCACCGGCGGCTCGTCAGCCGCGGCTGGATGCTGCTCGCCGTCGCCGCCGGCACCTCCATCGGCGTCTCCGATGTCGCGATTAAGGCCCTCGCCGAGACCGTGCCCGGCTCCCCGCTCAGCGTGGTGAGCCCCTGGACCGCGATGGCCATCGTCGGCGGGATCGGGGGTTTCCTTGCGCTTGCTCGCGGGCTGCAACTTGGAGAGCCGGTGGCTGTGATGGTGGCCTTTTCCGCCAGCGCCACGCTGGCGGCGATCACCGGCGGGATCCTTGTCTTCGGCGATCCGCTCGGCTCGGACGCACTCGACGTGATCGCCCGCTGCCTGGCGTTCGTCGCCGTAATCGCCGCGGCCGCGCTGCTGCCGCTGGCGCCGCAGCGAGCGGCCGAAGGCCAGGTCGCACCACAAGCCGCCGCCTGACGTAGGCGAGGTTCCCTCGGACCTCCCGCGCTGCCCGTACCATCAGGGGAGTGCAGAGAAGCCGGAACGGACGCTCCTCCGAGAGCAGCTACGGGACTGGCGTGGTCAACCCGCGCGCCCGTCAGCGGGCCTTCGCGATCGGCGTCGTTCGCGACGGGGAGCGCCGCGAGGACCCGCTGGCCGAGCTCAAGGAGCTGCTGCGCACCGCCGGCGTCGCGACCGCGGGCGAGCGCACCCAGGCGAGAGCGGAGCCCGACCCGAACCGCTACCTGGGCCGTGGCAAGCTCGCCGAGCTGAAGCGGGAGATCGCCGCCTCGGACGCCAACCTGGTCGCCTGCGACGACGAGCTCGTGCCGCGCCAGGAGCGAAACCTCGAGCAGGAACTCGGCGTTCCGGTGATCGACCGCACCGCCGTGATCCTCGACATCTTCGCCGACCATGCCCACACCGCGGAGGGCAAGCTCCAGGTCGAGTTGGCCCAGCTCGAGTACAACCTCGCACGCATGCGGGGCCTGTGGACGCACCTCGAGCGGCTCGGGGCGGGACGGATGGATGGCGGCATCGGCACCCGAGGCCCCGGGGAGTCGCAGATAGAGACCGATCGCCGCCTCGCCCGGGACCGGATCACCGGTCTGCGGCGCCAGCTGCGCGGCGTCGAGCGAAACCGTGCGGTGATGCGGGCCGAACGCGAACGCGCCGCGCTGCCCTCGGTCGCCCTGGCCGGGTATACGAACGCGGGCAAGTCGACGCTGCTCAACGCGCTGACTGGGGCCGGCGTGGGCGTCGGGGAGAGGCTCTTCCACACCTTGGACCCGACAACGCGGGCGTTCACCTACGAGGGCCGCCGCTACCTGCTCACCGACACGGTCGGATTCATCCGCAAGCTTCCGCACCAGTTGGTCGAGGCCTTCAAGGCGACGCTGGAGGAGACGGTGCTCGCTGACCTGATTCTCCACGTCGTCGATGGATCCGAGCCCGAGTCCGAGCGGATGGACTCCATCGCCGCCGCGGACGCCGCGCTCGAGGAGATCGGCGCGGGCGCCTCACCGCGCCTGCTGGTGATGAACAAGGTCGACCTGCTCGACGGGGTTGAGCGCCGTGAGCTCGAGCTGCGCCACCCCGATGCCGCCCTGGTCTCCGCAGAGACGGGCGAGGGTCTCGAGGAACTGAGGTCCAGGATCGCCGACTCGATCAGGGCGTCGTTGATCCGAGTGGAGCTGCTCATACCCTTTGATGCTGGTGATCGGCTTTCGGAGCTCCACCAGATCGCTGGTGATCTCGAGCGCGAAGATCGCGCGGACGGGGTACTCGTTCGCGCGCGGCTTCCTGCTGAGCTCGCCGAACGCTTCGCCGACCTCGACGCCAACGGACGCCGAGCGGGATCCCGGGACGGCGTTCGCGCCGGTAGAGGCTGAGTCACCGGCAGACGGCGGGGCGGTCGCCGTGGCCGTCGCCGACGCGGAGCGCGCGGGCGAACGCCTGGGCGACCTGCGCTTCGTCAAGCTCAACGAGCGGGCCACCCTGCCCACCCGCGCCCATGACGACGATGCCGGGCTCGACCTCTACGCCGCCGAATCCGCTCGCCTCGCGCCCGGTGCGCGCGTCAGCGTCGGCACCGGGCTTGCGGTCCAGATTCCCGACGGGGTCGGCGGGCTGGTCCTGCCGCGTTCGGGCCTCGCGCTCAGGCACGGCGTCACCCTGGTCAACTCACCCGGCCTGATCGACCCCGGCTACCGGGGGGAGGTGCGGGTGCTGCTCCTGAACACCGATCCGACGCTCGAATTCCAGATCTCGCCCCGCGACCGGATCGCGCAGCTGCTGCTCGTCCCGGTCGTCCACGCGAGCCCGCTGCACGCCGACGCGCTCGACGAATCGACGCGCGGCGAGGGGGGTTTCGGCTCGTCAGGGTCCTAGCCGGCGCCGCGCGCGAGCTCGCGGACGAGCGCCGGGGCGTTCGGCGTGGCCGGACGGGCTAGTTGAAGGAGACCTGCGGGGTCTCGCGCTCCGCCGCCTCGGTGATCTCGAAGTACTCCTTCTCCGAGTAGCCCATCTGCTTGGCGGGGATCGAGGCCGGGAACTGCTGGATGCGGGTGTTGAACTGCTGCACGTTCGAGTTGTAGATCCGGCGGGAGGCCTGGATCTCGTCCTCGAGCTCCGAGAGCTGGCGCTGGAGCTGCTGGAAGTTCTCCGTGGCGCGAAGCTCCGGGTACTGCTCCGCTACGACTCTCAGGCCACCGAGGGCGGCGGTCAATTGCCCCTCCGCCTGACCGGCCTCCGCCGGTCCGCTGGCCTGCATGGCCGCGGCGCGCGCCTGGGTCACCTTCTCAAAGGTCTCGCGCTCGTGGGTCGCGTAGCCCTTCACCGTCTCGACCAGGTTGGGAATCAGGTCATGGCGGCGCTTGAGCTGCACGTCGATGCCGCTCCAGGACTCGCTGACGCGCTGGTTGAGGCTGACCAGGCTGTTGCGGATCAGGACGTAGATCAGCCCGGCCAGGAGCAGCAGCGCGACGATGATGATCACGATCACCATGGGGGGCAGATCCTAGCCCTTCGAGGCCGCCCGCAGGGCGGACTCGTGGGCAGCGGCCTCCAGCTCGTCCTCGAGCGGCTCGAGCTCGAGCTCGGGCTCGGCGCCGGTGCGGCGAGCGATCGCGAGGGCGATCAGGCGATCTGCCAGCCAGGCATTCTTCGGCAGCAGCGGCCCGTGTAGGTAGGTGCCGATCATGTGGCGCCGCTTGACGCCCTCCCGGCCGTCCCTGCCGTTGTTACCGTGACCGTGCAGGACGCGGCCGAGGGGCTCGGCCGCGGGGCCGAGGTGGGTGCGCCCGCCGTGGTTCTCGAATCCGGCCAGCACCCTCGGGCCCGCGCCGAGGTCGACCTCGATCGAGACGTTGCCGATCAGGCGGGGGCCCGCTTCGCGGACCGTCTCCAGATCGGCGATGCCGAGACCCGTAATCGCTCTATCGCCCAGCTGGTAGCGGTGTCCGAGCAGCTGGTAGCCGCCGCAGACGGCGAGCAGGGCGGCGCCGTCTTCGACCGCCGAGGCGATCGCCTCGCGCTTCGTCCGCAGCATGTCCTCGGCCACCAACACCTGGTCGCGGTCCTGGCCGCCGCCGATGTAGACCAGATCGTGCTCGGCCGGATCGAATCCGTCGCCCGGGCCGGCGGCCGCGTACTCGAAGGGGATCCCCCGCCACTCGCAGCGGCGCTGCAGGAAGAGGATGTTGCCCCGATCGGCGTAGATGTTCATCTGCTCGGGGTAGAGCGCGAGCAGACGCAGGCCAAAGTCGCTCACGCCGGCGCCTCGAGAATCACGACCGCGGAGTCGGCCTCGTTCGGTCCGGAGCTGAGCTGGCGCCTGCCCGCGCGGCGGAGCCCGGCTTCCTCGGCCTCCAGCTCGAGGCGGTCCGGGCTGACACGGTGGAGGATGTCGTCCTGGACGGTGCGCTCCATCCGGCCGTCGGGCGAGACGCGCTCACGCAGGCGGCGGACGGTGAGCACGGCGTCTCCGACCTGGACCCAGAGGGGCTCGCTGGAGTAGACCCAGCCGTCGAGCTCGCGCATGTCCGGGAGGATCTGGGTCGCGGCGGTCCCTGCGCTCAGCAGGGTGCTCTCGTCGACCACCGTCAGGGCGACGGTCCCGCCCGGCGACATCAACTCGGCGAGTCGGCCGAGGAGAGCGGGGCGCGCAGCGCCGTCGAGCTCCTGGATCAGGTGCAGTGGGCCGACCGCGAGGGCGGGATTCGAGGGCAGGCGGAGCTCGGCAGGGGCGCCCAGGTCCGCGACGACCACCGAGATGGCCAGGCCACGCTCCGCCGCCGAGGTCTCGAGCTGCGCGGCGACCTCCCCATCGCGCTCGACGGCGATTACCTCCGCCCCCGCCTCAGCCAGGTCCAGCGACACGCGCCCGGCGCCGGCGCCGAGCTCGAGCACAGGGCCATCGGCCGCCTCGGCCAGCTCGCGCCAGAGGGGGAGATCGGCGGTGTAGGAGCCGAACTCGACCTGCTGCCAGATCGCCCGGTCCGCGAGCGCCGGTACCCCGGTTTCGCGCCGGGCGCTCATTCCCAGTAGTCCCCCGCCAGCCCGCGATCAGCGAGCAGCGTTCGCAGCTCGAGCAGGGCGGTGTAGGTGGGGAGGGCGAAGAGCCGGTCGGACGCCGCCGCCACCGCCTGGTCGAGAGACGAGGGGATCGGATCGACCACCTGGATCGAGTCCTCGGGCCAGCCCGCGTACTTGAGGCGCAGCGCCATCTCGGGAGCCCGGGTGCCGGCGCAGACGACCCTTCGCACCGCGTCAGTGAGCAGCTCGAAGTCGGCGTCCCAGATCCAGGAGACGTCGCGGCCGTCGGCGATCCGGTCGTTTAGTGCCAGCCAAAGGTCGATGCCGCCGTTCGTCGATTCCAATGAGAGGGTGCGGAGGACCTCGTTGGCGCCGGCCGGGTTCTTGATCAGCAGAATCGAGACCGGCTTGCCGGATACTTCGATGGTCTCCACGCGGCCGAAGACGGCCCGCGTCGACTCGAGCCCTGCGCGGACGCGCTCCAGCGGCACGCCGGATCGCAACCCGGCCGTGATCGCTGCGAGGGCGTTGTAGACGTTGTAGAGGCCGGGTAGGGGAAGGTCGATCTCCAGGTCACCCACCGGCGTAGTGACGTGGACGTGTGAACCCGAGATGCCGTGCAGCTCGATCTCCGTCGCGGCGACGTCGGGCGCCGGCCGGCCGGCGTCGCAGTTGGAGCAGCTGTAGTGGCCGAGGTGGCCGACGAAGGCGCGGTCATAGACGTAGGGAGCGCCGCAGCGGCGGCAGTGCTTGGCGTCGTGGGCGTGCTGGAGCTCGGGCAGGGCCTGACCTTCGTCCTCGATGCCGAAGTACGTCACGCCCGGCCTGCGCTCGAGGTCCTGGTCGCGCCCGAGGTCGGCGATCAGCGGGTCGTCGGCGTTCAGGGCGAACTCGCAGGATCCCTGCAGCCGGGCGACGAGCTCGGCCCATTCGTCCGCCAGTCGCTCCAGCTCGCCGTAGCGGTCAAGCTGGTCCCGGAACAGGTTGCCGAGCACCAGCAGGCGGGGCCGCAGCTGCGGTGCGACACGCGGCAGCCAGGCCTCGTCGAGCTCGAACAGGCCCTCGTCTCCCGACTGCTCGAGCAGCGCGGTGGCGATGCCCCAGTGCATGTTCGAGCCGGCCCGGTTGTGGACCGGCGTGCGTCCGTCTGCGCGGAGGACGCCCGAGATCATGCCCGCGGTGGTGGTCTTGCCGTTGGTGGAGCTGACGACGATCGAGCCGCGCTTCAGCTGTCCCGCCAGCCGCTCGATCGCGTCCGGCGCCATCCGGACCAGCAGTCGTCCGGGCAACGTCGTGCCGCCGCCGCGTCCGCTGCGACGGCTCAGCTCCCCCACGGCGCGGGCGATGCTGCGCTTCGCGGTGAACATCGCGCTCATCGCGGCCGCAGGTTAGGGGCCGGGTCAGCTCGGCGGACCAACGAGCGGGCCGGGCGGTGCGATCACTCGGAGCGCCCCGGGCAGGACGCTGAGGGTGGCGGGGAGGTCGGTGAGGTGCTCGCCATCGGCGTAGACGGCGAAGGGGCGGTCGGCGCGGATCTCGACCGCTGCCGCACGCAGCTCGCTGACCTCCTCGTTCTGCAGATGGGTGCCCTTGAAGACCTTCGGCAGGCCGCGGGCGTAGCGCACCTTGCTGACGTCGCTGACGGTGATCACGTCGAGCTCACCATCGTCGAGCTCGGCGTGCGGGGCGACGAACATCCCGCCCCCGAAGGCCCGGCTGTTGGCGGCTGCGACCGAGTACCCGTCGTACTCGATGGGGTCGGCGTCGTCGAGGGTGATCGTGAACCTCGCGGGGCGCCAGGCGATCAACCCGCGAATGGCGGCATAGGCGTAGACCAGATTGCCCCTCACCAGCCTCGCCTCGTTGGCGATTCTGTTGGCATCGGAGTCGAAGCCGCAGGAGGCGACTCCGAGGAACCGGCGCCCGTTCGCCACTCCGACGTCGATCTGACGGGGATCTCCTGCCGCCAGGACGGCCACGGCTCCCGCTGGGTCCGCCGGGATCCGGAGGACCCGGGCGAGGTCGTTGCCGCGTCCCCCGGGGATGATTCCCATCGGCGTGCCCATCTCGGCGAGTGCGCCGCCCACCTGGCCGACCAGGCCGTCGCCGCTCATCACCACCGGGATCTCGCCGGCCTCCGCCGCCCTGCGGGCCTCGCCGATGCCGTGCTCGAGGCTCTCGGTGCGGAGCACGCGATGGGGGATCGAGCGGGCCTCGAGCTCTGCCTGGACCTGCGGCAGCAGCTTCGGCGCCCGCCCCCCGGCCGAGTGGGGGTTGACCAGCAGGAGGTGGGTGCGGTCTGGATCGATGCGATGAATCTATTTGGCCGGGGCGTCCGGCCGGCGGCCGACGAAGTAGGTCCCCACGCCTGCCTCACCGGTCTCGAGCGGCTCGATGCCGTGCCTGCGAAGGCCTCGGCGCAGGACCGACGCCGGTGTGTAGAACGGAGTGCTCGCTCCGAAGCTCGCCGCGATCACGACGAAGCCCCCGGGGCGCAGCACTCGGGCGATCTCGGAGAAGAAGGGCGGAACGTTGAGCTGTGTGACGAGGTCGAATGACTCATCCTCGAAGGGCAGATCGGCCGCATCCGCGACCTTGAAGGCGACGCGCCCCTCCGGATCGAGGCCGATGCGCGCCTGGGCGCGGCGGACCATCTCCTCCGAGAGGTCCACGCCACGCACACGCGCGTGGGGGAACTCCCGCGCGACGAGCAGCGCACCGTCGCCGAGTCCGGTGCCGATGTCGAGCGCTCGCTCGGGCTCAGGTTTGACGTGGAGCAGGGCGGCGGCGAGCGGGCCGAGATACTCGGGGCCGGAGCGGTTGACGCGCTGGTCCCAGGTGGACGCGGCGCCCTCCCAGAAGCGGTGGCTCCAGCCGCGCAGGAGCGGCCAGGTGAAGGGCGCCCTCGCGATCAGCCCGTTGATCGCCCTGCCGATCAGCTGGACCCGCTTGGGAGGCGGGCCTGGATCGGAGTTGGGATCGGCGGCCGGTGACATCTGGCGGTCATCGTAGGCGCCGGGGTAGCCTTCGCCGCCTTGACCACCGCGCGGACAGCGCTCGCAACCGGCCTCGCGCTGCTCGTGCTGGCGGGATGTGGCGGTGGAGGAGGGGGGACTTCCACGGCCTCGCAGCTGCCCGCGGGCTGCAGTCGGGTAGAGACGCCGGCGCCCAGGGAGGTCCACCTTTCGCGTCCGACCAGCACCCTGCACGGCCCGGCGACGGCGACGGTCGAGACAAGCTGCGGCAATTTCACGGTCGCGCTCGATGTGGCGCGTGCGCCGAAGACCGCTTCCTCGTTCGCGTACCTGGCACGCCAGGGCGTCTACGACGACACGCCCTTTCATCGGATCGTGCCGGGGTTCGTGATCCAGGGCGGTGATCCGACGGGCACGGGCAGCGGCGGGCCCGGGTACTTCGTCGACGAGCCGCCGCCCCGCAACCTCTCCTACACGCAGGGGATCGTCGCGATGGCCAAGACCGCGGCCGAGCCGCCGGGACGCTCCGGGAGCCAGTTCTTCGTGGTCACCGTGCCCGATGCCGGCCTGACACCCGACTACGCTCTGGTGGGCAGGGTCAGCAGCGGCTTCGACGTCGTGCAGCGGATCGACCAGCTCGGTACGGCGAGTGGGACGCCCAAGGCCCCGGTCGTGATCCGGCGGGTGACCATCAAGGGGGGCTGATGTCCGCGGAGCAGCGTGGCGAGCTGGAGCCGCGCCCCTTCCAGGTCGAATCCGACGGTGTCCGTATCGCGGGCGAGGAGGTGGGGGAGGGCCCCGCAATCGTCCTCCTGCACGGCCTGACGGCGACGAGGCGATACCTGCTTCACGGCTCACTCACGCTGCCGCGCCGCGGGTACCGGCTGGTCTCCTACGACGCGCGGGGTCACGGCGAGTCCTCGCCGGCGTCCACTGGAGACGGGTACGGGTATCCGGAGCTGACCGGCGACCTCGCGGCCGTGCTCGCGGATCGGTGCCCCGGCGAGCGCCCCCTCCTCTGCGGCCACTCGATGGGCTGCCACACGGCGGTGGCCTACGGGCTCGACAACGCGGATCGGGTCGCGGCGCTCGTCCTGGAGGGGCCGGTGACCCTCGGGATCCCCGCGACCGAGGAGGTCCTGGCGGCATGGGACCGGCTCGCGGACGGGTTGGAGCGGAACGGAGTGGAGGGGTTCATGGAGGCATACGAGGCGGACCTGAGTGTCGACCCCTCCTGGCGGGGGACCGCCCTGCGGATCACCCGCGAGCGGATGGAGCGGCATCGCCACCCCGAGGCGGTCGCCCGAGCGCTTCGCGAGGTACCTCGCTCGCAGCCGTTCGACGGACTGGCCGAACTGGAGACCCTGGATGTGCCGTCCCTGGTGGTGGCGAGCTACGACGAGGCCGATCCCGGCCATCCCTACGCGATGGCAGAGGCCTGGGCCGAGGCCCTACCCGACGCGCGCCTGGTCAGCGAGGAGCCCGGCAAGTCGCCCCTGGCCTGGCAGGGCGGGCGCCTCTC
The DNA here is from genome assembly GCA_036520315.1 of Solirubrobacterales bacterium. Taxonomy (GTDB): domain Bacteria; phylum Actinomycetota; class Thermoleophilia; order Solirubrobacterales; family 70-9; genus DASUPK01. Next base: position 16,478 of record DATDJZ010000059.1, read on the forward strand.
GAGGGTGATCGCGGATTTCCTCGAGGCGCCGCGGGTGCGGGCGCGACTCGACTAGGTGCCTGCCTGGCGGCGGCTCCCCTGAGCCGCCTGAACCCCGCTGGCGGCCGCCTCGTATATTTCGAGCATGAGCCAGGACGATGGGAATCCGATCCACTACGCGGCGGTGATGCGCGGTACTCCGGTGTACGCCTCGGACGGCCTGCAGGTGGGGAAGGTCGACGAGGTCGTGGACAACTACCGCGAGCACATCCTCGACGGGATCGTCATCGAGATGACGGACGGCACACTGCGCTTCGTCGACGCGCCCGAGGTGGCAAGGACGGCCGAGCGAGCGGTGCGGCTCACGATCGATTCCGGCGCCGCCGGCGAGCTGCCACCGCCCGAGAAGGCGGCTCCGAACTTCACCCCCCGGCGCACCGGCCGGCTCGGCAAGCTCCTCGGCGGCAGCTGGCGTAAGCGCTAAACGCCGAGGCCCTTCTTGAGCAGCTCGGCGTTGCGCAGCGCGTAGCCCTCCCAGTCGTTGTTGAAGTAGGCGAAGACTTCGGTATCGCGGCGCCACTGCGCGATCCGACGGACCCAGGTCTCGATCTCCGACGCCGAGTAGTTGCCGTGGCGGCCCCGGCCGCCGTGATGGAAGCGGATGTAGGTCCAATCCGCGGTACGAACGCGCGGCGTGCTCACCCAGCGTGATGCCTCATCGCTGATGACGAGGGCCACGCCATGGCTTCTGAGCAGGCCGTAGACCTCGTCGGTGAACCAGCTCGCGTGACGGAACTCGAAGGCGTGTCGGCCCGGGGGCAGCTTCGGGAGAGAGTCGGCCAGGCGCCCCTCATCGCGGTGGAAGTTGGGAGGGAACTGCCAGAGGACAGGACCGAATCTGTCCGTGGCGGTGAGGCCATCGAGCCGTTCGTAGAACCGCTGGGTGCCCGGCTCGATCATGGTGAGCCGCTTGATGTGGGTCATGTAGCGGCTCATCTTCACGGCGAAGATGAATCCATCGGGGCTCTGCTCGAGCCAGCTCTTGACCGCCGCTGGTGAGGCGAGCCGGTAGAAGGTGCTGTTGATCTCGACGGTTTCGAAGTGCTCGGCGTAGTAGGCGAGCCAGAGCCGCTGAGGCACCCCTTTCGGGTAGAAGCGCTCGCGCCAGTGCGGATAGACCCACCCGGAGCAGCCGACGTGCACCGGCCGCACCAACTTCACCCGCCGTCGTTTCGGTGCAGCACCAGGATGGCGATGTCGTCGCGGAGCTCATCGCCATGGCGCTCGATCGCGGCCCGGGCAAGCCTCTCCGCGATCTCGTCCGCGTTCTTCCCGGTCGTCACGGCGATCTGATCCTTGAACCAGTCCGGGTCACCCCGCTTGTCGCGGTTGGCGACATCGAGCACCCCGTCCGTGTAGAGAATCAGCGAGTCCCCTACCTCCAGCGACGCGTCGACATCGGCCAGCGTGGGGGAGGGAAGGACGCCCAGGAGGGTCCCGGGTTCACCGATCGTCTCGACACGCCCGTCCCTGCGGAGGACTATGGGCAGCGGGTGGCCGCCGAGCGAAACGGTGAGATGCGCCTCGCCGTTCCCATTCGTGGGCGCCTGGATTCGCGCCAAGGCGGCAGTGCAGAAACGGAAATCGGCGCGCTCCGAGCGGATCGACTCGTGCAACGTCCTCAGGACCTCGCTCGGGGAGCTGTCCGGAGAGGAGGCCGTCCGGACCGTGTAGCGGGCCAGAGCCGTCAGGGAGGCGGCCTCGGGCCCCTTGCCGCAAACGTCGCCGATCACGGCCGTCCAGGTGCCGGAACCGCTGCGGAAGACGTCATAGAAATCGCCCCCCACCTCATAGGCCTCGCCCGCCGCCAGGAACCGAGAGGAGGCCTCGAACCCTCTGATCTTCGGCAGCGACCGGGGCAGCAGGCTGCGCTGAAGGACGAAGGCGATGTGTCTCTGCTGCTCGTGCAGTCTTGCGTTGTCGAGCGCGAGCGCCGCGCGATCGGCGAGGCGCATCGCTGTGCGCTGCGCCGTCTCGTCGAACGCCTTCGTCGGACGCATGATCCACAGGGTCAGCGCACCCAGCACGGAGCCGCGGGCACCCAGCGGCAGGACCATGCAGGACTTGAAGCGGTGCCTGCGCAGCATCTGGCGCTCGTTCTCACTGGTCGTGATCCGGTCGATCTCCTCGTCGCTGAGCGCGTCGAGGTACTTGGTACGACCGGTGCGGATCACCTCGGCGACCGGATGCGGCCCTTGCGGATCGATCGGAACGTCCTGGCGGAGCTTGGCGAACATCTCGGCGACCTGGCTCCCGCCGCTCTGCGCTGCGAAGCGCTCGATCAGGCCGTCCGCCGTGACCACGTCGACCATCGCTGCATCCCCCAGCGCGGGCACGGCCAGCCTGGCGAGATGGCCGGCGCGCTGCTTCTGGTCCAGCGCGTCCTCCATGAGGGCGCCCGCCTCGGCCAGCAGCTCGGACGCCGCCGTCTCGCGGTCCAGCCGGGCCTTCAGGCTGGCGAACCAGATCCCGCCGAGGGCGCCGGCGACGACGACCGCTCCCGAGACCCATCGCTGCCCGTCGGCGAAACTGCTCCAGAGGGGCGAGAGCGCGGCGAGGACGACACAGAACACGCCGACAACCGCCGTCTCGGGAAGCGAGGCGTTTCTCGCTGCGATCACCGGTGGTATGGCAAGCAGCCCGATGAACACCGGGTGCCCGCCGACGACCGCATCGACCACGGTGATCGCGGTCGCCAGCAGCATTGCTATCACCGCCGGCTCGGAGACCTCCTGCAGGCTCGCCAGGCTGGGTTGAGGTGTGGTCAGCTCCCGATCCCTGAGAGGCATGCGCTTAATCGTAAATCGGTACCGCCATAACCAGTAAACAGACGGAAATGGTGGGGTTTTGCGGCGCGCACTGCGGCCGAGCGGCGTGGTTGGATGCGCCGGTGGCTGAACACGAACCGGACGCACCGAGCGAGGGCTGGGACGCGATCCGTCGAACTCGGCTTGCCGCCGAGCGCACCGAGCTCGCCTGGTGGCGAACGGCGCTGACTTCGATCGCGGTCGCAGTCGGCGTGGGCCGCGTGGTTCCGGAGCTCAGCGGCACGAGCACCGAATGGCCGTACGTCGTCGCCGGCATCGGCTGGGCGCTGTACTCGGTCGCCCTGTTTGCGTACGGCTCGGTCAGGTCACGGCGGGTCGAAACGGCGCTGGATCGCGGGACGATGATTCCCAGCTCGCGAGAGGAGACGCGGTGGCTGATGATCTGCGGGGTCGTCCTCTGCCTGACGACGGTGGGGCTGATCGCTGCCTCGGCGTAGGCGTGAGGGGACATAACGCGCGTTCCCGTGCATTCCATTCGCCGCACGCCCGCCGTGTCCGTCAGCCGCGGTCCCCGGGTGGCTGCTCCCGGCTGATCTGGTCACGGCTTGTCGCGTCCTCCGTCTCCACGGTACGGGCGCCGGCGAGCACATCCTCGAGCTGCGGTCCGGGGATCACCACGGCTCCTGAGCTGTCGGCGAAGACCCAGGAGCCGGGTACCACGCCGACGCCCGAGATCACCACCGGGACGTTGGCCTGAAAGGGGGTCACCTCGCCGCCCCCCCACTTGGTCGTCTCGCCCGAGCAGTAGGCCGCGAAGTCGTAGCCGGCAAGCTCGTCGAAGTCCCGCAGGCGGCCATCGGTGAGCACACCTGCGCAGCCGTGCTCCTGGAGGCGTGAGAGCTTGGTTCCGCCTCCCATCGAGACGTCGGTATAGCCATTGCTCGCCAGCACTACGACCTTGCCCTCGGGCTCGTCACCCACGGCCTCGTAGAAGAGATTGGAGAGGTTGTAGCGCTCGGGATCGAGTGCAGCCGAACAGCTCGGGAAGTAGGAGATCGTCACCGCGGGGCCGAAGAGGACCCGTCCCGGCGTGGGCGTGACCAGATCGAGGATGTGGCAGCGATGCCGATGCAGGCGGCCCATCGCGTCGACGATGTCCGCCGTCTTCAGCCCATCGACCGATTCCACCATTCCAACAATAGGTCTCGCCCGGCCGAGGCTCAGCCCAGTCGCTCGATGGCTGCTGATTCACGCCTGTCGATGAGGTCGAGCACGGCCTCCTCGATCGGCCTCTGAATCTCGGGCCAGTCGGCGGGGTCCTCGGGCAGGCGCTCGAAGACGCCGCCGACGGTGAGACCGCCGTCGAAGCGGTCGAAGACCCGCGGATCGATGTAGGAGGCACGGCAGACCGCCGGGGTGTTGCCGAGGTAGTGCGAGACCTGCTTGACGGCGTCGCGCTTCGCCCGGTTGCGCCCTCCCTTGGTGCTCATGTCGCGTTCCCGGGCAGAGGCGGCGAGCACCACCGCCGCGAGCACGGTCGCGTTCCAGGTTCGGAAGTCCTTGGCGCTGTGGTCCTCACCGACCACCTCCTTGATGTACTCGTTGATCTCGTCCGAGCGGAGGTCGCTCCACTCGCGCCCGTTGCGGTACGCGAGCAGCTCATGACCGCCGCCGCTGCGCTGCCGGAGTGTCTTCACCAGGCCCGCGATCGCCTTGTCGCCGACGACCTGCAACCTGCGCTTGCCACCCTTTGCCTCATAGTCGAAGACAACCTTGTCGCCGTCCACCATGACGTGGCGCTTCCGCATCGTCGCCAGGCCGTAGGTCTCGTTCTCCTCGGCGTAGTCCTCGGATCCGATCCGGAAGAAGCCGCGATCGAGGAGCCGGACGGCGCAGGCGAGCACCCGCTCGCGGGAGATCTTGCGCCTGCGCAGATCCCTCTCCACCTGCTCTCGCAGCTTGGGCAGGGAATCCGCGAAGTCCACCATCGCGTCGAACTTCTGTCGGTCCCGGCGCTCGCGCCAGCGGTCGTGATAGCGGTACTGCTTGCGGCTGCGCGCATCCATGCCGGTCGCCTGGATGTGCCCGAGGGGGTCTGCGCAGACCCAGACCTCCTCCCAGGCGGGCGGGATGGCGAGCGTCTTGATCCGCTGGAGGACGTCCTCGTCTGTGATCCGCTCGCCGGTGCTCTGGTCGAGATACTCGAATCCCCTTCCCCGCCGCCGGCGGGTGATCCCGGGTGAAGCGCAATCGATCCGCCTGAGCCGGCCCATGAACGTCGTTCTACCCGCGGGGCGGCGATTACGATCGTCGGTCGATGGCTTACGACCCCTCCGAGTGGACCGACCTGTTTGTGGCCTCCGCGGGCGCGTCAGCGGCCCTTGCGGGCCTCGTGTTCGTCGCGGTGCCGATCAACATCGACCGAATCCTGCGGTTCCCCGGGCTTCCTGAGCGCGCGCTGGAGACCGTGCTCCTCGGGCTCGCGGTGGTGATCACCGCTCTGTCGACCAAGAGCCTGCCCGAGGGCTCGGAGTCGACGTCGGTGCTCCTTGGCAGGCTCATCCTGAGGACGAGCGCCACGCTGCCGTTCGTCGTGGGCGGCGCAAGCGTGATCGCCGAGACCGGTGGTGGGCTCTACTGGACGACCGCCGCGTCATCTTCGCGATCGCGGGCGGGGTGGCCAACGCCTGGGTGCTGCTGGTGGAGATCTTGAGGTAGTTGCTCGTGGCGATCGTCGTCGGCACCTCGAGCTGGTCGGACCCCGGCTTCGTGGAGCACTGGTATCCGAAGGGCCTGCCGGCGAAGGAGCGCCTCGCCTTCTATGCCGAGCGCTTCGAGGCGGTTGAGCTCAACTCGACCTTCTACGCGATCCCGGCCACCTCCACCGTCGAGAACTGGGCCAAGGGAACGCCCGGCGGCTTCCGCTTCGACGTCAAGCTCCACCGGCTTCTCTCCCGGCACGCCTCGCAGCTCAAGGAGCTCCCCAAGGACCTGCGGGATGAAGCCGAGACGAACGAACGCGGCCGGGTGCTCCTGGACCCCGCCCTCCAGGATGAGATGGTCCGGCGCACCGCCGAGACGATGCAGCCGCTCGCGGATGCGGGCAAGCTCGGTGCCTATCTGCTCCAGCTGACGCCGGCGTTCGACCCACGCCACAGCGAGCTCGACGAGCTCGCCCCGGTGATCGAGGGCCTCTCTCCCGTGCCGGTCGCGGTCGAGTTCAGGCGCCGCAGCTGGGCCTCCTCCAAGCGCTTCGAGCGCGTCCTCGACTGGCTCTCCGCCCACGATGCCGTCTTCGTCAGCGTCGACACCCCGCCGGGGGACCACGTCCCCATCTTCCCGCCGATCGACGCGGTCACCGACGACGCGCTCGCCTACATGCGCTGCCATGGCCGCAACACCGAGGGCTACCTGCATGGCCGCAGCGTCGCCGAGCGCTTCGACTACGACTACTCGGAGGACGAGCTCGAGGAGATCGCGGGCCGGGCCGGGGCCCTCGATTCAGACGCCGAACAGGTCCACGTGATGTTCAACAACAACGCGCGGGAGCTGGCCCCGAAGGCGGCGCGTGGCCTGCGGACGATCCTCGGACAGGACCCGGGGCCCGAGCCCTAGCCCGAAGAAGCCCCGCCAAGAGTGCCGAAAAAAGACCGGCGAGGCGACCCCAGGGGGATGAAGGCCGCCTCGCCGGGTTGGCCAACGTGCTGGACGCCGGAAAAACGGGTGCACGTGGCCGGGGATCCGGATGCAGGCCCAACCCTACGCAGGCGCGTCTGGACGATCATCCGGGCCGATCCGCAGACCCTGTCCGTAATAAGCACGGTGTCGGGGCAACCGAGCATCATGCCTGCTCAGCCGTGATTCGTCCGCCAGAATTCGGCCTATGAGCAGCGATCCCGCGTCCGGAGTCGGCATCCTCACCGCCCTCGCGGCGGGGATCGTCTCCTTCCTCTCCCCCTGCGTGCTGCCGCTCGTGCCGGGCTACCTCTCCGCCGTGACCGGGGTGGCGGCGGCCGACCTCGAGCGGGCGGACTGGCGACGCGTGATCGTCCCCAGCCTGCTGTTCGTCTCCAGCTTCTCTGTGATCTTCATCCTGCTCGGGCTCGGAGCGACTGGCATCGGCAGCACGCTGCAGGAGCATCAGCTCCTACTCGACAAGATCGCCGGCTGGCTGATCATCGCAATGGGTGCCTTCTTCATCTCAGCGCTCTTCATCCCGCAGCTGAACCGCGAGTGGCACGTCGACGGCCTGCTGGCGCGCGCGGGCACCGGTGGGCCGCTCGTCGCCGGCGCGGCCTTCGGCGTTGCCTGGACCCCCTGCATCGGCCCGACGCTGGCGGCGATCCTGAGCGCCGCGGCGGTCTCCGGCTCCGCGGCGCACGGCGCCTTCCTGCTCGCCGTTTACTCGGCGGGCCTGGCCATCCCCTTCCTGCTCACCTCGATCGCCTTCACCCGGATGACGACGGCCTTCGCCGTCATCAAGCGCCACTACCCCGTGATCATGGCGATCGGCGGCCTGATCCTGATCGCCTTCGGCGTCGCGATCCTGACCGGCTGGTTCGACACGTTCAACCGCTGGGCCCAGGATCTGCTCGACAACCTGGGCATCAACGTCTCCAGCGATGTCTGATCAGTCCTGGCTAGCTGGCCAGTTCCCTAGACTCACCACGCCCATGTCCGCCAAGCCCACCACGTGCGTGATCGGCGCCGGGATCAGTGGCCTCACCGCCGGCAAGGCACTCTCCGACTGGGGCCTCTCCTATACGTGCTTCGAGGCGAGCGACGACATCGGCGGCAACTGGTACTTCGGAAATCCAAACGGACGCTCGTCGGCCTATCGATCACTGCACATCGACACCTATCGGGACAGCGTCTCGTTTCGGGACATGCCGATGGGCGACGAGTACCCGGACTACCCCCACCACGAGCGGATTCGCGCCTACATAAACGACTACGCCGACGCCTTCTCGCTGCGGGATCGGATCCGCTTCGAGACTCCGGTCGAGCACGCCGAGCGGCTCGAGGGCGGGGGCTGGAAGGTCACGCTCGGTGACGGCTCGACCGGGGAGTTTGACTTCCTGGTCGTCGGCAACGGGCACCACTGGGACCCCCGCTTCCCTGACTTTCCCGGCAGCTTCGAGGGCGAGACGCTTCATTCGCACCACTATCTCTCTCCCACCGAGCCACTCGATCTGATCGGCAAGCGCGTGCTGGTCGTCGGAATCGGCAATAGCGCGGTGGACATCGCCTCCGAGCTCTCGCGCAAGGGCGTGGCGGAGAAGGTTTTCATCTCCACTCGCAGCGGAGCCTGGGTGATGCCGAAGTATCTGTTCGGCCAGCCGATCGGGAAGCTCGTCAGGACCAATCCGTACCTGCCGCTCAAGGTTCAGCGCTGGCTCGCTCGCCCCCTGCCCTATCTGGCCTCAGGGCGGATGGAGGACTTCGGCCTCCCCCACCCCGACCATGAATTCCTCGAGGCTCATCCGACGGTGTCCAGCGAGCTGTTGCTGCGGCTCGGTTCCGGCGACGCTGTCGCCAAGCCGAACGTCAGGGAGCTTCGGGGAGACCGCGTCGAGTTCGAGGACGGCACCACCGAGCAGATCGACGCGATCGTGTTCGCCACGGGCTACAGGATCACGTTTCCCTTCTTCGATTCGGACTTCATCTCGGCCCCCGAGAACCGGTTCCCGCTGTACAAGCGGATCTTCTGGCCGGGAATCGACGATCTCGCCTTCGTCGGCTTCGCACAGACCGTCCCCACCCTCTTCCCGTTCGTCGAGCTCCAGAGCAGGGTGGTCGCCCGCTACGTCAACGGGGACTACGCCCTGCCCTCGAAGGAAGAGATGGAGCAGACGATTCACCGTGACCAGGTGCGGCACTACGGGCGGGTCACCGATCGGCCGCGCCACACGATGCAGATCGACTGGTACGTCTATGAGCACGACATCTGGAACCGGGAACTCCCGGCGGGCCGGGATCGTGCCGCCAGGGGCATGGCGCCGAAGCTCGCCGGCCGGGCACTGACCGCGGAGGCCGCGGCTGCCTGACGTGGTGGACGTCTCTTTCCCGAGCCATGGGGAGACCTGCGCCGCCTGGCATCTCACCGGCGAGGGCGAGGACTTCGCGCGCGAGCGTGGCCGGCCCTGCGTCGTGATGGCGCACGGGTTCGGCGGCACGAAGGATTCCGGCCTGCTGCCCTTCGCCGAGGCCTTTGCCGGGGCGGGTCTCGACGCGGTTCTCTTCGATTACCGCTGCTTCGGCGAGTCCACGGGGGAACCGCGCCAGTGGGCGCAGCCCTCGCGGCACCGGGAGGACTACGTCGCGGCCGTCGAATACGCCCGTGGACTGGACGGTGTCGATCCCGAGCGGATCGTGCTCTGGGGCACCTCGTGGTCGGGCGGCCATGCAGTCTACGTCGCGGCCGAGGACACGAGGATCGCGGCGATCGTGTGCCAGACGCCCGATCTGGACGGCATCAAGACCCTCGAGCAGATTCGCCGCTACGCCGGCCTCCGCTACCAGGTGCGCCTGGGACTGGTGGGCCTCAAGGACGGGATCGGGTCTCTGCTCGGCCGCGAGCCGCTGATGGTCGCCGTGGTCGGCCGGCCGGGCGAGCTCGCGGCGATGAGTAGCGAGGAATCCGAGCCCGGCATGCGCGCGATCGCCGGGCCGACCTGGCGGAACGAGGTCACGGCGCGCGGGGCGTCCGCGGAGATGCTCAACAGGCCGATCACGCGCATCGACAGGGTTCGCTGTCCGATCCTGATCCAGATCGCCGATCGCGACTCGATCACACCGGCCGCCGCGTCCCGCGCGGCCGCCTGGCGGGCCAAGGGCCGCGTCGAGGTCCGCGAGTACCCGTGCGCCCACTACGACATTTACCTGGGTTGGCGCGAGCGGGCGATCGCCGACCAACTCCATTTTCTGCGGCGCCGCCTGGTGGCGAGCGAGGCTCGCGAACCGGCCCGGCTAACCTGAATCTCAGTGGTCAGAGACGTAACCGAACAGGACTTTCAGGCCCAGGTCATCGAGCGCTCCCGCCAGCTTCCCGTGGTGGTCGATTTCTGGGCCGAGTGGTGCGGCCCTTGCCGGACCCTTGGCCCGGCCCTGGAGAAGGCCGTCAACGCACGCAACGGTCAGATCGAGCTCGCCAAGCTCGACACCGACCGGAACCCGAACATCGCCCAGGAGTTCCAGATCGCCAGCATCCCGGCCGTGAAGGCCTTCAAGGACGGCGAGGTCGTCGCCGAGTTCATCGGCGCCATCCCACCGGCGCGGATCGAGGAGTTCCTCAACCAGATTGTTCCCTCGGAGGCGGACCAGCTGGCGGAGTCCGGCGACGAGGAGTCGCTGCGCAAGGCGCTGGAGTTGGACCCGCGCCATGCGCAGGCGGCGATCGGGCTCGGACGGCTGCTGCTCGGACGTGGAGACGTCGACGAGGCGCGCAAGATTCTCAGCCCCTTTCCCCATGACTTCGTCGCCGACGGGCTGGCGGCACGCGCCGAGCTGTCGGTCTCCGAGAACGGCGCAAGCACCGATGAGCTCCAGGCTGCCTTCTTGGCCTGGGACAACGGCGATCCCGAGGACGCGCTCGAGAAGCTCCAGAGCGCGCTGGCCTCCGAGCAGGACCCGGAGCGCAAGGACCTGCTCCGTCGCGTGATGGTCGCGATCTTCACGGAGCTCGGCGCCGACCACCCGCTGGCGCGCGAGCACCGCCGCCGACTCGCGTCGGCGCTCAACTGACGCGGTCGCCTCAGCCCGCAGACGGTTGCTTTCAATGGAAGGCGGCACTCCGTGGCGAGATACTGCGTGGTCGATGTCGGAGGAGAACATCGAAATCGTGCGGGCGGGGAACGCGGCCTTCAATGACGGCGATCTCGATGCCTTCCTTCAGGTCGTTGCCCCAGATGCCGAGCTTCGGGACTTGGCGAACGCTCCCGATCAATCCGGCGTTGTCAAGGGTCGGGCTGCAATTCGTGAGGTGTGGACCCTTTGGACGGAAGCCTTCGACGAATTCCGCGCCGATGTCGATGAATACATCGACAGGGGTGACTTCGTGATCTGCTCCGTCCATTGGCTCGGACAGGGCAAGGGCAGCGGCATGTCGGTCGACACGCACCAGTTCGACGTTTACGAGCTGCGCGAGGGACGGATCGTGCGAGCGACGCTCGGGTTTCAATCGAAGGCCGACGCCCTTGAAGCCGCTGGGCTGCCGGGGTAGACGATGTCGGAGGAGAACGTCGAGATCGTGCGTCGTGCCATCGAGGCCTATGGCCGAGAGGGACTCGACGGGGTGCTGCGCTACTACCACCCTGAGATCGAGTGGACCAGCACCGGGGACTACATCGAGGCAGCCACCTATCGCGGCCACAACGGCTTACGCCGCTACCTGGGCACGATGGAAGATGAGTTCAAGGATCTCCGGATCGTGCCGGTGGAGTTGATCGACGCAGGCGAGCAGGTGATCAGTTCTGTTCGGTTCACTGGCCGAGGCAAGGCCAGCGATGTGCCCGTCGAAATGACCTTGATCTCGGTCGGCTGGCTGCGTGACGGCCTCATCCACCGCGTCCACAATTACCCCGGCATGGCCGCCGCCCTCGAGGCCGCAGGACTGCGGGAGTAGCGCCAAGGCCGGCGCTTCGTGGGTTGCGAAGAGCGGTCTCCCCGCCCCTCGAAGCGCCGTCTACGCGGGCGGCTTCTCCGGGGTGCCCGGAACCGCCACCTCGATCGGGATGCCCAGCGCCTCGGCCTCCTCGATCCCCTCGCCCTCCTGGTCGCGTGAGCAGATGATCCGGAAGGAGCCGGTGCCGAGCTCGGGGTCGGCGACGATCGGCAGACCGCGGATCTCCTCCCAGCCGAGGCGCTCGCACTCGAAGGGGTTCATGCGCACCTCGCTGGCCGGGAACGGGCAGTTCGAGTTGTGCTGATCGATCGCCCGCGAGATCGCCTCGAGGTTCTTTGCCTCCGCGTTCGCCACCGCCGCTCAAAATAGCGCTCTCCGTCGGCAACCGGGCCTAATCTCGGCTGGTCGCAGGTGATCGCCCACGTCGACATGGACGCGTTCTACGTCTCGATAGAGATGCTGCGGCATCCGGAACTGCGCGCGAAGCCCGTGGTGGTCGCCTACGACGGCCCTCGGGGCGTTGTCACCACCGCCTCCTACGAGGCGCGCAAGTACGGGGTGCACTCGGCCCTGCCGATGGTGACGGCGCGGCGCCGCTGCCCGGAGCTGATCGTGTTGCCCGTCGACATGCAGCTCTACCGCCGCGGCTCCAACAAGGTCATGGAGACGCTGCACGAGTTCTCGGACACGGTCGAGGTCGTGGGGATGGACGAGGCCTACGTGGATATGTCCGGCTCACCGGTTCCCCAGTCCCGTGCTCATGAGATCAAGCGGCGGATCAAGGAGGCCACCCGCCTGGTCTGCTCGATCGGCCTCGCCCCGAACAAGCTGATGGCGAAGATCGCCTCTGACCTCGACAAGCCCGACGGCTTCTTCGTGCTCGATGAGGAGAACTGGCTGGCCACGGTGGGCGATCGGCCGGTGTCCCTGTTGCCCGGCGTCGGCCCCCGCACCGATGAGCGGCTGCGGTCGATCGGGATCGAGACCGTCGGCCAGCTTGCCGAGGCCGACCCGGAGCTGCTCGAGTCGACCTTCGGCTCAAGGCACGGTGCCGGGCTTCGCGATCGAGCCAGTGGGATCGGCAGCACCAACTTGAACGAGGAGGTGAAGCGCAAGTCTGAGAGCCGCGAGACGACCTTCCCGCAGGACGTCACCGATCGCGACCGCCTCCGGGAGACGGTGGACCGGCTCGCGCGCTCGGTCTGCGAGAGCCTCGCCTCGAACAAACGTCATGGCCGGACCGTGACGCTGAAGATCCGGCTGCAGCCGTTCAAGACCTATACGCGCTCGCGGACCCTGCCGGAGCACACCTTCGACCCCGATCTGGTCAGCCAGACAGCATTGGAGCTGCTCGAGCGCTTCGATCCGCAAACGCCCGTCCGGCTCATCGGCGTAGGCGTGGCCGGGCTGGTGGGCGACGAAGAGCACCACCAGCCCGGCCAGCTCGCCGTTTAGCTGCTACCGGGTCGTCAGCACGGTCCCCGTGGAGGGGAAGCCGAGCTTGGCCTTGGTTGCGGCGGTCAGGTCGTACTCGCGATTCCCCGCGAAGGGACCACGGTCGATCACCGGGACGGTGACCGTATGCCCGTGGTAGTGGAGCGTGACCCTGGCGCCGCAGGGGAGCGTCTGGTTGGCGACACCCAGCTTGCTGGGCGTCAGCGTCCCTCCGCAGGCGAGACCGCCCCCGTAGAGCCCGGGGCCGTAGTAGGAGGCCTCGGCCGGCCGGTAGGCGTTCACCCGGACGCGGTGCGAACGGACGGACGAGCCGTCGACGCGCGCACGCGCAGAGTAGACGCCGGAACGCGGGAAGCGCCAGCGCACCTTGTAGGCGCCATCGGCGCGGCTGTGGGTGCGGACCTTTCGGCCCCCAACCTGCAGCAGCACGCGGTGGCTACCCCCCGGTCTGACGCGGCCCCGAAAGGTGATGGCGCTGTGCGCGATCACGTTGCGGTCGCCCTTCAGGCTCACCGCCGTGGGGGCGCTCGCGGCACTCGCCTCGGGACCGCTGCCGGTGAATCCCGGCATCGTGTCCTGAGCGCCCGCGATTCCTGCTGTGACCATCAATCCCATGGCGGGCAGCAGCGCTAGCGCAGCCCGCCTCCGCTTCCATCGGAAGCGACGCAAGTAAATACACCTTGCCTCTCTGTGCGCCTACGGGGTTAGCTGACCGGCTCGCGACGTACACGCGAGGGTGCGCCGTCAGGCGCAACCCGTTTCACGTCGGTCGCTAGGAGCGGATCACCGCTCCATTCGCCCCGGCCGGCCCCCTGCTGTGGATGCCGGCAAATGGTTCCCCCGCTCGCGTGATGTCCGTCAACGCGACTCGGCGAGTTGTTTGGCGACTTAGGGCCGGGCAGGGTAGGTGCGCAATTTGCGAATTTGTGTGACGGCGCTCACAGTTGGTATGCGACCATCATGAGCGTGACCGACCGCCTCACCGGCCTCGACTCCTCATTCCTCCACCTGGAGCGGGATGGGACCCAGATGCACGTCGCCTCGACGACGCTGTTCGAGGGGCCCGCGCCGCCCTACGTGGAGTTCCGCGACCACATCGAGTCGCGCCTGCACCTGGTGCCGCGCTTCAGGCAGAAGGTGCGCTTCGTGCCGTTCGGACAGGGCCGGCCGGTGTGGGTCGATGACCCGCACCTGAATCTCTCCTACCACGTGCGCCACACGTCGCTGCCCGAACCCGGCTCCGAGCAGCAGCTCCGTACCCTCGCCGCCCGGATCTTCTCTGAGCAGCTCGACCGCTCGAAGCCGCTCTGGGAGATCTGGCTGGTCGAGGGGCTGAAGGGCGGGCGCTTCGCGATCGTGGGCAAGACCCATCACGCGATGGTCGACGGGGTCTCGGGGGTGGACATCACCACCGTTCTCTTCGACGTCGAGAAGGAGCCGGCTGAGACCCCGGTGGCGCTCGAGCCCTGGGTTCCGCAGCCAGAGCCCAACGGCGCCCAGCTGATGGCCGAGGCGCTGGTGGAGCGGTCGATCTACCCGCGCGAGATCGCCCGCGGCCTGCGGCGCATGATGCGCGGGCCTCGGCGCGCGCTGCGAAAGGCGACCGACGCTGCGGTGGCCGCGGGCACCTTCGCCTGGACCGGAATCGGCGCGCCGAGCAGTCCGTTCAACTTCGACGTCGGCACCCATCGCCGTTTTGCCTGGGTGCGGGCCTCCCTGGCGGACATGAAGCAGGTCAAGAACGAGCTCGGTGGCACCGTGAACGACGTCATTCTGGCCGCGGTCGCCGGGGGGCTGGGTCGCTACCTGCGATCCCGCGGCCACCCGACCGAAGACCTCGAGCTGCGCGCCATGGTCCCGGTCAGCGTTCGGACCGCTGAGCAGCGCGGTGCGCTCGGCAACCAGGTGACGGCGATGATGGCGTCGCTGCCGGTGTGGTGCGAGGATCCAGAGGAGCGGATGGAGATCGTTCGCAAGTCGATGGGAGATCTGAAGCAGTCGAAGCAGGCGGTCGGCGCCACGCTGCTCACCCAGCTCGCCGACTTCGCGCCTCCCACGATCGCCGGCCAGGCAGCGCGCCTCCAGTCCCGGCAGCGGTTCTTCAACCTCGTGGTCACCAACATCCCGGGTCCGCAGTTCCCGCTCTACCTGATGGGCCGCCGCATGGAGCGCGTCTTCCCCATGGTGCCGCTCGCCAAGAATCAGGGCGTCTGCATCGGGATCATGAGCTACGACGGACAGGTCAACTTCGGGCTGATCGGCGACTACGACGGGATGCCGGACCTCGACGACCTTGCCCAGGACATCGAGGCGTCGATCGCGGAGCTCATCGAGGTGGCCGGTGGGCGCCCGGGAATCCTCCGCCGCTTCCTCCCGCGCGAGGGTGGCGCCACCGCGACCCGGAATGGCGGCAGCGAGCGCGAGGAATCGCCGGCAGGCTAGCCCGGTCGGCGGGCCGGGTCACTGCTCGGCGCGCTCCTGCTCGAACGCCTCCGTCATCGTCACCCGCCTCGCGTCGCCCCAGACGGGCTCGTCGTAGCGGGCGCGCAGCATGATCTTCTGGAGCAGGTTCAGATCCTCCTGGCGGGCTAGGTCGTAGCTGGAGCCCGACGCCGGGTCCGCGTGCCCCGGGTGGATCATCCACTCGGTCACGCCCGGGGGCGGATCACGGACCTCGGGCGGCTCTGCTGGCTCCTTGCTCTCCGTCCGCCCGATCAGGAGGTCGGGGGTGTCGATGTTCCTCTCGCGAAGCCACTGGCGGTGGTCCGGGTTGACGGAGCGGACCGGCGCGCTGATCTGCTGAGCCGTCTGGAGGACGGGCGTCGCGAGCTCCGGGCGCGCATGACAGTGCTTGTGCCCGTTGAGGAACGACGGCCAGCGGCCGAAGAGATCGCCGAAGCGCTCGAGCTGCACCCGCAGCGCCGTCTTGGCCGGCGCGCCGCTCCGCGGCCCCCATCGCCCCTCGAACTCGATGTGCAGGCCGATCTCCACCCCGCTGTCGAGCAGGGGCTTGGGATCGCAGTGCTCCCGCTCGACCATCGCGCTGACGCAGTCGAGCCCGCCCATCTCGATCGCCTCGAGGATGCCCTCGTTGTAGGAGGGCCAGTAGCCGTAGTCGTCGCCGGTGATCACCAGCATGCGCATGGCGGCTAGGAGACCTGCTGAATTGCGGCCTGGATCTGCTGAAGGGTCGGAATGGTGCCGCCGCCGATCGGTCTCTCCCCGTTGGGCCCCTGCACGAGGATCGACGGCGTGCCATTGAAGCCGAGCGACTCCGCCTGTGTGCTTCCTTGCTGGATCACCGCGTCCCATTTCGGATCGTTGCGATCCGTATTCCACTTATCGACGTTCGGGACACCTGCGCTCCTGGCGATGCTGGTCAGGAAGTCGTCCGTGACGTAGCCGGAGTTCTCGCCGCCCTGATTGAGGTAGAAGAGCTGCAGGTAGTTCCAGAAGCGGTTCTGCTCGCCCGCGGCGAGCACAGCCTTCATGGCCGGCTTGGAATCGGGCCCGATGATCAGGTACGGGCGGAACTCGAACTTGGCGTTGCCCGGCTTCACCTCGCTCGAGATCAGCTCCGGCGCGACCCGCTCCGAGAAGAACTTGCACGACGAGCACTGCGGATCCCCGAACTCGATGACGCTCACGAGAGCGCCGGTGTCGCCCATGACCGCCCCACTCTGTGAGACACCGGTCAGCTCGGAGCTCACCTGTTGCGCACCCTGGAGGTTCGAGGGCGATCCCCCTCCCCCGTTGTCGTCGTTCCCGGACTGGCTGATCACGATCAGGGCGACGATCACCGCCACCGCCGCGAAGGCGCCGACGATCAGGTACTGGACCCGCCGCTTGCGCGCCACGGCGGCCGCATCCTGCGACTCGGCAGCCTGGCGCTCGGCGCGCAAGCGGTCCCGCTCACTGCGCTTACCTTCCATGCGAGGACTGTATCCGGGGCGCTCCGAATTCATGGCCCGCGTAGGCGAAGGCGCGGGTGGCCGCCACCGCCAGCGAGAGCGCCATCAGGACCGCGCTGGCCACGCACCACTGGCAGATCGCATCGATCACGAAGAGCTCGAGGTAGGTCAGGTAGGCGCTGAAGCCGAAGCCGATGAGCGCGGTGAGAAATCCCCCGAAGCGTCCGGGATCGCCCGGGACGGCGGCGGCGACGAGCAGCAGCAGGTAGCCGAAGATCCCGATCACCGCCACGTTGATCCCGGCCAGATCGGAGTAGTGACTGCTCGCGACCGTCTCACAACCGCCCCCGCCCGCGATGCACTTCGGGGCCCCTCCCCCGCTCTCGGCGATGGCGATGTAGGTGGCGACACCGATCCCCGCCAGGGCGAGGACTGCCGCCACGATCCGCAGGTTCCGCTCGGAGAGCACGACCCAATGCTATGAACGGAACGTGAACGCCACCTCAGACGTGTCGATCAGGCGTGCCCAGGCCGACGACGCGGCGAGGATCGCGGAGATCTTCAACCAGGGTCTCGAGGACCGCGTCGCCACCTTCGAGACGCGGCAGGCGACGCGCGAGCGGGCGGAGGAGTGGATCTCCGAGAGCCTGGTTCTTGTGCTGGATACCGGCGAGACGATCGCCGGGTGGGCCAAGGCCGGCCCCTACACGGAGGACCATGCCTATTACGAGGGCGTTCGCGAGGCCACGCTCTATGTGGCCCGTGAATCGCGGCGGGACGGCGTCGGCAGGACCCTGCTCGACGAACTCGCAGATCAGGCGGCCGCGGACGGAGCCCACAAGCTGGTCGGCAAGATCTTCACCTCGAACGAGCCGAGCATCGCGCTGGTCAGGGGTCTCGGCTGGCGAGAGGTGGGCACCCACCTGCGCCACGGCGAGCTCGACGGCCAGTGGAAGGACGTGCTCGTGGTCGAGAAGCTCCTCGATCCATCGGACTAGTCCGCTCGTTCGGCGCGATTCGCGTGTTCTAGGGGAGATGGACCACCGACCCACCAAGTCTGCGCTCACGGCCGCGATCGCGGGCCTCGGCGTGACCCTGCTGATCGCGCCCGCCGCCCTCGCCTCGACGGTCACCGTCACGGGGGGCAACACCGTCAGGGTGGCCGAGACGGGCAACGAGGCGAACGCGATCACGGTCGCCCACGAGTCCAGGACGAATACCTACACCGTGTCGGACGCGACGGCGATGCTGACTCCGAGCGGATCCTGCGTCATGGTCGACACCCACCACGCCAGCTGCCCGGGCACCGGCATCAAGACGATCAATGTGACGACCGGGGACCGCGACGACACGATCGCACTGGATGCGACGATCCCGGGCTCGATCACCGAGACCCTCGACGCAGGTGGGGCCAACGACACTGTCACCGGCGCCAACTCCCCCGGCAACCTCAGGGGCGGGTCGGGAAATGACCGGCTGATCGGACGCGGCACGCTCGAGGGCGGCAACGGCAACGACGATCTGGCCGGCTCGCCAGTGGCCGACACGCTCCGGGGCAGCAGCGGAAGGGACACGCTCGATGGCGGCTTCGGCGCCGACGACATCCGGGGCGGCAGCGGCACCGACACGTTGGTCTATCCGGCCAGGGCGAACGGGATCAACGTCACGATCGGCTCCGGGAACGGCAACGACGGCGGTCCAGAGGATCAGACCGGGAGCAGTCGCGACACGGTCCGCGGCGACATCGAGGCCCTATTCGGCACGGAGCGCAACGACGCGCTCGTCGGCGATCACAGCTCCGAGACGCTGGTAGGGCTGGGCGGCGACGACTTCGTGTTCGGCAACAGCGGCCACGACACGCTGCTCGGCTTCGACGGAAACGACCTGCTGACCGGAGGGTCAAGCAGTGACCTTGTTCGCGGCGGCCCGGGCGCCGACCGGATGTTCGGCAAGTCCGGGGACGACCGCCTCGCCGGCGGTCCCGACGACGACTTCCTCCGGGGCGGCTCGGGGCAGGACGTGATGAAGGGCAAGACCGGGATCGACCGGATCAACGCCCGCGATGGCGAGCGGGACGTGAAGATCAGCTGCGGGCCCGGCCCGAAGCGCCTGGAGGGCGCCAAGCGGGACAAGCGCCTGGACCCGCGCCCCCGCTCCTGCTGAGCGGGCCCGCCTGACGCTGCCGATTCGTCCTCGGCGCGGTGGATGATTGGCGCCGTGCACCGGATCCACTACCGGTTCGGGGTCGTCCTCGGGCTGATCATCACCGCGGTCTTCGTCACGATGGCGGCGCCGCACGGGGACGGCGGCCGCTTCGTCGCGGTGGTGCTGCAGGGCGCTGTGCTGGTGGCAGCGGTGATTGCTTCCAAGGCGCACCGCTGGGTGATCAGGCTGAGCGTCGTGGCGGCGGTGGCCGGGACCGTGGGCTCCGCGGCGGCGCTCTTCGGCACCGGCCAGTTCGGCAACAGCTCGGCGGGGATCGTGGCGCTGCTCTACGTCGCGCTGCCTGCCCCCGCGATCGCGCTGGGGGTGCTGAAGCAGTTCCGCGAGGCGGGCACGGTGACCATGCAGACGATGTTCGGCGTCCTCTGCCTCTATCTGCTGATCGGCCTGATGTTCGGCGTCGCCTTCGCCACGGTCCAGGAGGTCTCCGGCACCGACTTCTTCACCACCGACCACAGCGGGCGCGATGACTTCCTCTACTTCTCCTACGCGACGCTGACAACGGTCGGCTACGGGGACCTGATCGCGGCGACGAACCTCGGCCGCTCCCTGGCGATCACCGAGGCGCTGTTCGGACAGATCTACCTGGTCACCGTCGTCGCCGTGATCGTCTCGAACCTGCGCCGACCGGCCCGCGCCGACTAGAGGGCTCTCCCTGCCTCGCCTAGAGGTGTGATCGGACCTTGCGGGCAATCGGTGAACCGACCGTCCGCTCCCTGCGAATAGGACCGTGAACGCACGCAGCCAGGGCGACATCACGACGAGCGCGACCCACGACGGCAAGCGCGGCTCCCCTCTGGCTTCGATCGACCAAAGCACCTGGCGTTCGCTTGGGACGTACTCGGGCGGTGAGGTAATCGGCGAGACGGTGAACTCCGTCATGGGCGACAACGAGTCGGCCTGGTTCGATGACTACGACCAGGGCGACCAGCTCGACCAGGGCTAGTTCGACGAGACGCCTCCAGGCGGTGAAGGGGGGAGGGCTCTAGGCGAGCTCGAGCAGCGACCAGAAGGGGTGCTCGCGCGGCGGGATCCGCGGCGGGACGCGACGGTACTGGCGGTTTCGAGCCCAGTCGAGATAGCCGCGCAGGCGCCGGGAGATCGAGCGGAGCGTGGCGGGGGTCGGCTCGACCACGGTGTGGTCGAGGGCCCAGAGCCAGGCGTTCGCCTCCGACTCGAGCCGAGGCGCCGAACGCCCGCGGCCCACCAGGTGCCCGATCTCGTGCAGGGCGATGAAATAGGAGACCTGGCCGCGAATCGGGGGAATCGAGATCTCGAGCTTGCCCCCACGCCAGCGGATCGCGCGCCCCCGTGAGGACGCCCCGACCAGCTCGATGCCGTACTCGCGGCACAGGTCCTCGACGTGCGCCTCCATCAGGTTGACGCCGCGACGCCTGGGAGGCTTGCGATCCTGCCTGAACACGCGCGGCAGGGTAGTGCTGCAGGCGGATGAAGCCATACTTGGGATGTGGCCGAATCAACCGAATTGCGCCTCGCCTTGGCCCAGATCGACACCACCGTGGGCGACATCGACGGCAACGTGCGCCTGATCTCGGAGTCGATCGAGAACGCGCGGGATCACGGCGCGCAGCTCGCGGTGCTGCCTGAGCTCTGCATCTCGGGCTATCCACCCGAGGATCTGCTCCTGCGGCGCGACTTTCTCGCCGCGGTGCGCGAGGGGCTCGACGCGATCGCAGCCGACGTCGAGGGCATCGTCGCCTTGGTGGGGTTTCCCGAGGGCGTCGAGCGATCGCCGGAGGAGCTCGAGCACCTAGACCCCCTGATCGATCCGCCCCCTCCCCCGGCGTACAACGCGCTCGCGATCGTCGCCGATCGCGAGGTCCAGGGCATCTACCGCAAGTGCGATCTCCCGAACTACGGCGTCTTCGACGAGCGGCGCTACTTCGAGCCGGTCAAGGACGCGTCTCTGATCGAGGTGGACGGTGAGCGGATCGGCCTAACTGTCTGCGAGGACATCTGGCACCCGGGCTTCCCGGAGAGCGAGGAGGTTGCGGCCGGCGCGCGCCTCGTCGTCAACGCCTCGGCCTCGCCCTACCACCGCGGGAAGAGCCGGGCCCGCGAGGGATTGGTGGTCGAGCGGGCTCGCACCAACGGCGCTGCCTTTGCGCTCTGCAACGCCGTGGGCGGTCAGGACGAGCTCGTCTTCGACGGCGGCAGTGTCGTGGTCGCCGCCGACGGCGAGGTGCTCGCCCGTGCCGCGCAATTCGAGCCCGAGCTCCTGCTCTGCGATCTGCCGCTGGCGGCCGCGGCCGCGTCGGATGGCGCCTCCTCGTCCCGTGGGGTGCAGACGCTTGCTCAGGTGACTTCCGGGGCCGATCGCTCCGAGCCGGTGGAGCAGCGCCTCGCCGCGCCGCTCGCCAGCGAGGAGGCCGAGGTCTATTCGGCGCTCGAACTGGGGTTGCGCGACTACGTCGCGAAGAACGGCTTCGATCACGTGGTGCTGGCGCTCTCGGGGGGAATCGACTCGGCGCTGGTCGCCCTGATTGCTGCCGATGCGCTCGGGCCCGAGCGGGTCACCGTGGTGGTCATGCCCTCCCCGAACTCGACCGGGGAGACACAGGCCGACGCCAGGACGATCGCCGGGAACCTCGGGGTCGAGCTGATCGAGGTCTCGATCGCCGATGCGATGGAGACCTATGACCGTTCGCTGGCACCGGTCTTCGAGGGCACGGAACCGGGGCTCGCAGAGGAGAACATCCAGGCACGGATCCGCGGCAACTTGATCATGGCCCTCTCCAACAAGTTCGGCTGGCTGGTGCTCACCACCGGGAACAAGAGCGAGCTGTCGGTCGGCTACGCGACGCTATATGGGGACATGGCGGGCGGCTTCGCCGTGATCAAGGACGTCTTCAAGCTCTTGGTCTACCGCCTGGTCCGCTGGCGGAACGAGAAAGAGGGCCGCGATCTGATCCCGGCCTCGGTGCTGGAACGGCCGCCCTCCGCGGAGCTGCGGCCCGATCAGCTCGACGAGGACTCCCTGCCGCCGTACGAGGTCCTCGATCGGATCTTGGAGGCCTACGTCGAGCGCGACGAAGGGGTCGAGGCCCTGGTCGCCGAGGGCCTCCCGGAGGAGACGGTCATGGACGTCGTGCGATTGGTCGACCGGGCCGAGTACAAGCGCCGCCAGGCCCCGCCCGGGATCCGGGTGTCGACCAAGGCCTTCGGACGCGACCGGCGGCTGCCGATCACCAACCGCTTCGGCTCGATGCGGCCGTTGCCGCGCTAGCGGCCACTACTCTTCGCTTCAGATTCCTCCGCCAGAACCTCGCGCAACGCAGCGATGTCGCGATGCGAGTAGCCCAGTTCGGCGGCCGTCGTCAGCACCTCGTCCGCCGCGTGAGCCGTGGGCAGAGGCACATGGAGCTCGTCCGCCGTCTGCAGGGCGAGCCGGATGTCCTTGTGCATCAGCTCCACGTCGAACCAGGCCTCATCCGAGGGCTCAAGGACGAGCGGCACACGCGCCTTCAGCATCGGCGAGCCGATCGGGCTGTCGGTCATCACCTCCAGTGCGAGCTTGCGATCGACCCCGTCCCGCTCGGCCATCAGCAGGCCCTCGGAGAGGGCCAGCATCTGGACGGCGAGGCTGATGTTGATTGCCAGCTTGATCACGAGTCCCTGGCCGTTGTCACCTATGTAGTGGGGAGTGCCAAGCTCGCGCAGCACGGGCTCGACGCGCTGATAGGCGCTCTCGTCCCCGCCGACCATGACGGTCAGCGTCCCCGACTTCACCTGGGGGACGCTTCCAGACACCGGGGCGTCGAGCATCAGGGCACCCGTTACCTTCACCTGCTCGGCCACCTCTCGGCTGGCACCGGGACTGACGGTGCTCATGTCGACCCAGACCTTCCCGGCCTCCAGGCCGGTGAGGATCCCGTCGTCGCCGGAGGCGATCTCCCGGAGGACATCGTCGCTCGGGATCGAGGTGATGACGATGTCCGCGGATCGGGCGAGGTCGCGTGGGGTATCGCACCAGGTCAGACCCTGATCGATCAGGTCCTGCAGGCCCTCCCTGCTCCTCGTCTCACCGTAGACCCGGTAACCCGCGTCGAGGTAGCGAGCGGCCATATTGCCGCCCATGTGACCGAGCCCGACGAAGCCGATCTTCGGACGGGCCTCGGTCACTCGGGCATCATCTCTGGGTGCGGCCCCCCCATCGTGACGGCGCCGGCCGTGATGCGGTCGATCTCCGCGAGATCGTCCTCGCCCAGGTCGAGCTCCGCCGCGGCGACGCCGTCCTCGATGTGCCCCGGATGGCGCGCGCCCACGATCGTGACCTGGACGGCCGGGTTGGCGAGCGTCCACGCGATCGCCATCCGGCTGACCGAAACGCCGAGCCCCTCCTGAGCGAAGCGTTCCAGCTCACGCACGATCTCGATGTTCCGGCGGAAGTCCTCGCCCTTGAAGAAGGGGGCCCCGCTGCGCCAGTCGTCAGGGGCGAAGGTGGTCTCCTCGTCCATCACGCCGGTCAGGAGCCCATGAGCCAGCGCCCCGTAGATGAGCACCCCGATGTCGTGCTCCCTGCAGTAGGGCAGGATCTCGTCCTCGATGCCACGGCGGAAGAGGTCGTAGGGCGGCTGAAGTGTCTCGACCGGGCGCGTCTCGGCGAACTCGGCCATCTGGCTGGCGTCGAAGTTCGAGACGCCCACGTGCCTGATCTTGCCGGCCTCCACCAGCTCCTGCAGGGCCACAGCGGACTCGGCAAGGGGAACCTTCGGGTCCGGCCAATGCACCTGGAAGAGATCGACGTAGTCGACTCGGAGTGCTTCGAGGCTCGCGTCGACTCCGCTGCGGAGCCACTCCGGGCTGGAGTCGCGCGCGAGCCCGTCGTCAGTCATGCGCAGGCCGCCCTTGGTCGCGATCAACACCTCGTCGCGGCGGTGCTCGATGTCGTCGCGGAGTGCCTTCCCGAGCACACGCTCCGAAGCGCCGAAGCCGTAGCCATGAGCCGTGTCGAAGAGGTTGACGCCGAGCTCCCGAGCCTGGCGGATAGCCGCGATGGCCTCCGCCTCGTCGAACTGCCCCCACTCGCCCCCGAGCTGCCAGGTGCCGAATGCAATTGGGAACACCTCGAGTTTCGTCATACCGAGCGGCACCGCGTGCTGGGCGGCTGCCGTCATCGTGCTCCCTCCGTCGCTGAGGCCATGCTCCCACTTTCCCCGACCAACGTGAGCACAAACGGCACTGCGGCTCCGGCCGTCTACCGGCCGGGCCGGACAGCCACCGTCATGCGCGAGAGGGCGCAGACGCGGCCCTCGTCGTCCGTCAGCTCCACATCCCAGACCCAGGTCGTGCGCCCCTGCTGGCGGGCCCGCGCGGTCGCGTTCACGTGTCCTTCGGAGATCACCCTGAGGAAGCTGGTGTTGTTCGCCATGCCGAAGGCGATCTCGCCGTTCTCCTTCACCGCTTGGTAGGTGGCCGCCGAGGCGAGGCTCTCGGCGAGCGAGGCGTAGACGCCGCCGTGCACGACGCCGTTTGGCTGCAGGTGCCGCCGCTCGACCACGATTCGGGCGCGAGCCCCCTCCGGGTCGAGGTCGATCCACTCGACGCCGATCTCCTCGGCGAAGCCGGCAGGGGCGGTGTCGGGCTGCGCCATCCGCGGCACCATAGTGTGCGGCCATGCGCTTCCTGGTGTGGACCGGGGTCGAGGAATGGCTCACCGAGTCGGCGGCCGTCGATCTCGGCAGCGGAGGGCTGAGCGCCACGGGAACCCAGCTGGGTGCGGAGCCCGCTCCCTTCCGTGTCGACTACCGGCTCGAGGCGCCAGGGTTCGTCACGCGGGAACTGGAGCTGACGGCGAGCGCGGAGGGATGGCGGAGGCGCCTGCTCTTGCACCACGACGGACATGGGGCCTGGGACGCCGAGGTGGACGACCATGGCGATGTCCCGGACGGCCGGTGGGACGGATCGCTGCCGGATCTCTCGGAGGCGCTCGATATCGACATCGAGAACTCACCCCTGACCAACACGATGCCGATCCTGCGGCACGGTTTCCAGCGCGAGGGCTCAGGCAACTTCGTGATGGCGTTCGTCACCACGCCGAGCCTCCGCCTCGAGGCCTCTCCACAGCGCTACGAGCACCTCCGCTCGACCGACGCCGGATCGGTGGTCACCTACAGCAGCCGGGACGGCGATTTCACGGCCGAGCTCGAGCTCGACGCCGACGGCCTGCTGGTGTTCTATCCGCGCCTCGCCAGGCGTGTGGAACCTCACGAGAGGGCCGACGAGGGCGCTTAAACGGGGGTTAAGAGGTGCGTCGGGCGCCGCGCCTCTGCCCTAGGCTTCCTCGCCCGTGGCGCTCACCGAGGAACAGCGCACCATGCTCCAGCTCCTGCTCAGTGGGCAGAGCTACGAGGACATCGGCTCCCTGCTGGGAGTGGACAGCGACGAGGTTCGCTCCCGGGCGCGCTCCGCGCTGGCCGAGATCGGCGGCGCCGATCCCGACGCCCAGGTCGGGCTCAGCGACTATCTCCTCGGCCAGGCCGATCCGATTGGGCGCGCGGACGCCGTCCGTCATCTACAGGGCGACCCCGAGGCGAACGCGCTCGCCCAGCGACTGGTGCAGAACCTACGGCTACTCGCACCGAACGCGCAGCTGCCGGAGATTCCCGAGGCGCGGGGAGGCCGCAGGGCGCAGGCGCCTCCTCCCCCACCCGCGGCGCCCGGTCAGGCTCCCCCGGCGACCCCCCAGGCCCCGGCCACGCCCCCTGCGCGACAGAGCCCGGGATTCGCCTCTCGCGTCGCGGGTGTCTTCAGCGGCATCGGCGGGTCGAGCGGCAAGCGGCGAACGCAGTTCATGGTGGGTCTCGCCGGCGTGCTGGCCCTGGTTGTCGTGGTCGTCGTGGTCGCGACCAGCGGCGGAAGCAGTGACGGCAGCGGCGGTGACTGCAAGTCGGTCGACACAGCCACCGCCCAACAGGCCGGTGTGCCGACGATCAAGCTGGCCGCTACCGGCGCCGCGGCGGACGCGGACTGCCCGCCGAGCGGCCAGATCACGCTGGGCGCACAACAGCAGGCCGCCAACAGCAACAACCAGACGCCGGCCTTCGCCCTGACGGCGAATGCCGTGAACCTGCCACCGAGCGCCAACGGCGAGCGCTACCTGCTCTGGCTCTACAAGTCAGACACCCAGTCGCTGCCGCTTGGCCAGGAGACGGTCGACTCGAGCGGCAACCTGACGGGCGGGGTGCCGCTGATCGCCCAGCAGGTGCTGCTGCTCCCCGCGTTCGACTCGATCCGGATCTCCAAGGTGACCTCGACCGAGGCGCAGCAGGTCCAGCAGTCCCTTCAGTCCCAGGGCAAGAAGCCGACCGGCGTGGTCCAGTTCGTCGGCCAGCCGGTGCTCACGGGCAATATCTCCGAGCTCGGCCTCGATCAGCTCATTCAGCAGGCCCAGGGCCAAGCCCAGGGCGGCCAGGGCGCCGGCAAGAAGGGCTGAGCGCCCGCCCCCACTGGATGGCCTTGAGCGAGGACCAGCGCGCCCTGCTCAGGCTCCTGCTCGCCGGGGACACCTACGAGCGGGTCGCCCAGGTGCTGGGGACGAACGCCGAGGACGTCCGCGAGCGGGCACACGACGCTGCGAGCGCCCTCGAAACCGAGCACGAGCCGGAGCTGTCCTCTGAAGCTGTCAGGGCGCGTCTGGGGGCTCTCGAGGGCATCCCTGCCCCGGAGGCCGGCATCGCCCCTGCGACCCCCTCACGTGGTGATCGAAGGCGCTTCGGGCTCTGGATCGTCCTCGGGGGAGCCGCCCTCGTCCTGGTCGTGGTCCTCCTCGTGGTCGGCATCGGGGGCGGCGGAGGGGACGCGCAGACGACGACCGCCGCCGGTGGCCAGGAGGAGGCCGTTCCGGTCAGGCTCAGCCCGGTCGGCGGCTCGCGCGCGAGCGGCGGCCTGACGATCATCCGGGTCGCCGATCAGCCTGTGGTCGACCTCGACATCCGGGGTCTAGCGCCCACCGGCAGGGGCGAGACCTACGTTCTCTGGTTCGCCGGGTCCGGCGGACGGAGCCTGCCGATCGCCTTCAAGGCCGTGGGGGCCGACGGGCGGATCACCGGCCGTACCCCGATCCCAACCGCCGCGGCGAGCCTGCTGCCGAGCTTCGAAACCGCCGACCTCACCCTGACCCGCCAGCGCGAGGCGGCTGCGGCAATCCAGCAGGCGGCGCAGAGCGGGACGCTGCCCCAGCGGATCGGCGCCAGCGTCCTGCGCGGGCCCCTGCGCTAGGGCGGAGAGACTCGGGTTTAGGCCGCGGGCGACCTCACCTCGGCAGCCGCCTTCTTGACGAGTTCAGCCACGGCTGCCGGCTGGGACACGTAGACCGAATGGCTGGCCTCGGCCTCCTCGACGGTTGCGCCCGCTCGTGCGGACATTTCGCGCTGGGCCTGCGGCGGAATCATCCGATCTTCGGTCGTCACCAGATACCAGCTTGGCTTGCTCGCCCAGGCGGCCTCGCTGATTGTGCCCCCCAGGGCGTCCACTCCCCACGGGACCTGCGAGTCAGCCATGAACGCTGCCAGCTCGGCATCCACGTCGGCCGCAAATGAGTCGTGGAACTTCTCCCGGTCGAGGAACAGGAATCCATCCTGCGGCGGCAGGATTGGCGGCTGCGGTCCGTCCTTGGGAAATCCCTCGAGCAGGGTGTTCACCGACTCGCCCTTATCCGGCGCGAAGGCCGCGATGTAGACGAGCGCCGCCACGTTGGGGTCATTGCCGGCCTCGTGATCACCGCTCCCCCATAGGAGTGTCCGACCAGGATCACCGGTTCGCCCTGCGCGTCGATGATGCGCTTGGTCGCGTCCGCGTCCCCTTCGAGCGAGAGAGTCGGATTCTGGACGATGCTGACCTTGTAGCCGTCCTTCTTCAGCTCGTTGTAGACACCCTGCCAGCCGGAGCCGTCGACGAAACCGCCGTGAACCAGAACAACCGTCCCCGCTTCTGAGCCAGCCTCCAAGTTGGTCTCCTTTCAGACAGAGCTCGGTCGGATGGGAGAGCTCGGTCGGATGGGCCTCGATCCTATTTGAGCCCAAACGCGCTCGGTCGGACCTCCCTTCCACCACTGGCACTCAGGAGGTGACGGCGAGAAGCTGCCATTCGCCGGGGATGCCCCTGAGCGCGTGACGGCCACGGTCGTGGAACTCCACGCCCGGGCTGCATGCGTCGCCGGGACTAACACCTGCACTACCCAGGGCAGCCGTACTGACCGCGACCGCGAGCAATGGCGTCCTGCGCATTGCTTACCTCCCCAAGTAAGACCTCTGCGGCGTCGCACCCGTCGCGGGGGCCGATTCGATGGTGCGTCGACCCTATTCCGATCCGGCGGGGTGAAACCGTGATATCCCCCACGCAGGTCCTGGCCGCGTCGGTCCGGCTCAATCGGACGGCAGCAGCTTGCCGGGACTCATGATCCCGGCGGGGTCGAGGCGCTCCTTGACAGCGCGCAGCGCCTCCAACCCGAGCTCGCCGACCTCCGCTCGCATGTAGGGGGCGTGATCGCGGCCGACGGCGTGGTGATGGGTGATCGTGCCCTCGGTCGCGACGATCGCCTCGCAGGCCGCCGTCTTCGCCTGCCGCCACTGCTCGAGCTCCTCGCCCGGACGAGCCCGGGTAAGGAAGGTGAAGTAGAGCGAGGCGCCGTCCGCATAGGCGTGGGAGAGGTGGCACATGACGATCGCCCGCTCGCCGACGCCCTCGCGCAGCGCGTCACCCACCGCCCCGTAGAGCTCGTCGAGGCGGCTCCAGGTGTGCGCGGTCTCGAGCGTCTCGACCAGCACCCCGAGGTTCATCAGCTCGTCACGTAGGTAGGGCCCGCCGTAGCGACTGCGGTACCAGGAGTTGCCCGCGGAGCGGCCGAGTGGAACGGCGCCTCCCAGCCTCAACCTGGCCAGGGCCAGGCCCCGCCTGCGGCTCACGCTCTCGCGCTCCCCCTCCCACCCGCAGATCATCAGACAGCCCCCCTGTCGGCGGCGCAGTGAGAGATACGCGTCGAGCGCCCTCTTGCGAAGTCCCCCGGTGCCGGCGAGCTCGAGTGACACCCGCGTCTCCTCCTCGTCGGAGAGCCGCAGCACGTCGGGCGCCTCGTGCCGCTGGGCGAGATCGCGGATGATCTCGCGTCCAGCCTCGAAGTCCTCCGCGATCCAGCCCTCGTAGACGCGCGTCTTCGGCGCCGGACGCACGCGGCAGGTGACCTCGGTGATCACGCCGAGGGTGCCCTCAGAGCCCAGGACCAGCTCACGCAGCGACGGCCCCGCGGCGGTGTGTGGGATCTGGAGGGTGCGAAGCCGCCCGGCGGGCGAGGAGAGCTCGATGGCGGTGACCAGCTCGTCGAAGCGTCCATAGCCACTCGACGCCTGTCCGGCCGAGCGCGTTGCCGCAAAGCCGCCGATCGTCGCCTCCTCGAAGGACTGCGGGAAGTGCCCGAGCGTGGCGCCCAGAGCACCGAGTGCCGCCTCCGCCTCCGGCCCGGTCAGGCCCGGGCCGAGGCGAGCGGTGAGCGAGTCGGCGTCGAGCTCCACCGACCGAAGCCGTGAGAGCTCCAGTGATGCCACCGCGGAGTGCCCGCCCGCGAGTGCCTCGAGACCGCCCACGACGCTCGTCCCGCCGCCGAAGGGAACCACGGCGACGCCCGCGCCGGCGCAGGCATCCAGGATCGCCTCCACCCCATTCGCGTCACTCGGCCGCAGCACGGCATCCGGGGCGTGCTCGAGCCTGCCTGTGCGGAGCCGGATGAGATCGGGATAGCTGCGACCCGTGGCGTGCCGGATCCGGTCGTCCGGGAGGTCCATGATCTCCCCGGCTACCGCTCGGACCGCGTCCGGGATCGGACGCGCCTCCGGCAGCGAGACCTGGGCGATCGAGACCGGCTCGCTCCCGTCGTCCAGGCCGACGCCCAGCTGTTGGCGGACGGCGGCGACCGCCGTCTCGGGCAGCTCGACGCGGCGCTCCGGGTCTCCCCACCCCCACCACTTCATTCCGGCGGTCAGGGCGCTAGCCCTCCGCCCCGGTCGCCACGGTCTCGAGACCGTCGAGCGCCTCGTTCAGCGTTCGCCCGATCGCTCGTCGCATCATCGGCGAGCCGAGCCGCGACAGCCCTCTGAGCTGGCGGTCCAGCGCCATCGTCACCTTGGTGTCCCCGTTCTGCGGCTCCAGCTCGATCTCGGTTCGCGCCCTTCGCACGAAGCGCTCGAAGGGCGTGCCCTCGACGGTCTGCTCGAAGACGTAGCGCTCGCCGTCGGTCCGCTCGACGCAGCGGAAGTCCGCGCGGACCCCCCGCCCCCCGCGCGTTCCGAGCACCTGCGTCCAGCTGCGCTCGGCAGGCTCGCCCTCGCTCACGTTCTCCACCCGCTGGGTGTTGGGCCACCAGCGCGGCAGGTGGTAGGGATCGGTGATCACGGCCCAGAGCGCGCTCGCGGGCGCGGCGATGCGGCGCCTGCGCACGACGCGTGCCATCAGATGAGAGGACCCTATTCCTCGCCGGTCAGCTTGCGCAGGTCGCGGACGAGCAGCATGTGCGTCAGGTTGCTGCACGCCGCAGCGAGGCTCTCCAGGTTCTCGATCGCCTCTTGGCGGGCGTTGTGGTTCGACGACCGTAGGCCCGGGCCGACCACCGCCTCGAGCAGCACCGCCTCACGGTCGGCCGCGGTGCGCAGCACCTTCAGGTTGCGGCCGCTGGCGCCGAACCGGGCCAGCTCAGAGGCGGCCTTGATGATCTCGCGGTCGGTGTCGTCGTAGAGCTTGGTCCCGTCGAGCTTGGTGGGCTGGATGAGCCGCCAGTCCTCGAGGTCCTTGACCAGCTCCGGGCCGACGCCGGTCTCGTCGACCAGCTCCTCGAGGGTGAAGCGCGAGCCCTTGCCCGCCTCGATGCTGGCGGCCCGGCGAACCGTGGCGGCCTCGCCGCGCTCCTGGCGAGCGCCCGCGGCGAGCTCCTGGCGAATCACCCGCAGCGGCAGGAACTCGTCCCGCTGCATGCGCAGGATCGTCCGCAGCCGCTCGACGTCCGCCTGGCTGTAGAGGCGGTAGCCACCGGGCGTGCGCCGCGGCGCGAGCAGCTTCTGGTCCTCCAGGTAGCGGATCTTTGAGATCGAGATGTCCTCGAACTCGCGGCCGAGGATCTTGGCGACGGCGCCGATGGTGAGCGCCTTGCGATTGGAGGGGGCGCCGTCAGTTGGTCCGGCGGCGCTTTTTGTGGCCGCCGTTGATTCAGGGGTGTCGCGATCGAAGGGTGTCGGCGTGGATGCTTCCATTACTTCTCCAGGTAGCTGAGCTTGTACTTGCCGATCTGGATCTCGTCACCGTCCTGTAGCTGGTGGGACTCGATCCGGCGGCGGTTGACGTAGGTGCCGTTCAGCGAGCCGAGGTCGTCGATGTAGAGGCCGTCCTTGCGGCGCACGAGCAGCGCGTGATTGCGGGAGACCGTGACGTCATCGAGGAAGACGCCGGCGTCGGGCGTCCGGCCGATCGAGATCCGCTCGTCATCGAGGGTGAAGCTCTCTCCCGCGCGGCCACCGCCCGAGCGGATCACGAGCGCGGCGCCGTGCCTGTCCACCACCTCGTCGATGTCGACCTGGTGCATCTCGCCCGACTCGTCGACCGTGTAGGTCATCGTCGTCGGCTCGTCCTTCCCCTCGGGACGAGAGAGGTAGGCGCCGCACTTCTGGCAGTAGTTGGCCCCCTCCGCGTTGACGAAGCCGCACTCGGGGCAGTGGATCGCCACCGTTCTGGCTCCTCGCCTAGGTGGGAGGCTTGGTCGGGGGCTCTTCGCGTCCGGCGAGGATCTCGCTGAGGCGCTGCACATCGTCTCCCTTGATCAGGGTCCCGCCCTCGGGCCGGTGCTCACGCAGTCGGTTGACCAACTCCGCCCTGAGGATGTCGATCTGGCCGTGCAGGATCCGGCGGCGGTAGGAAACCTCCTGCTCCTCAGCGGTCAGGTTGTCGATCAGCTCCTTGAGCTCCTGATCGTTCATCGAGCCGATATCGGGAAAAGTCTCGTCCTCCAACTGCTCCTCCGGTATGCGGGGGTGCGCCTCAGCGCCACCCGTTTGATGAAGCGGGCAGGCGATTATAGGTTGGTTCAACCAGCCTCAACCGCGACTTCAGGGTTTTGACTCGGCCGTTGCAAGCTCTCTCAACCCGGTGCGGACGTAGGCGATCGTGCCGAGCACGCCGAGAGCGACCCCCACGATCAGCATTGCGCTCCAGACCCAGCTCTCGGAGACCATCGCGAAGAAGATCGCTGCCATCACCGGCGCCACCGCGATTCGACCCAGCCAGTTGATCTCGAGCTCGCCGATCCGGCGAAGGGCGACCTGGGCGAGGATCGCGGTTACCAACTCCCTGGCCACAAGCACGGCCAGTGCCCAGCGCGGCAGGAGCTCGAAGTGCCAGCAGACCGCCGCGCCGCAGAGGATCGTGAGCCGGTCGACGACGGGGTCAAGGATCGCGCCCATCCGGCTGTACTGGCCGGTGGCCCGGGCCAGGAAGCCGTCCACGTAGTCCCCGACCGCGACGGCCCAGAAGATCGCGGCTGCCCATGGATCACGCCCATCCCCCGAGGAGAAGGCGATCACGAGGAAGACCGGCAGCGCCGCGAGCCGGATGTACCCGACGGCGTTGGGGATCGTCCACGGCCGAAGCGGCTGCCCGGGCCTGGTCTGGCGGGGCGGCGGCCCCGAGCGGTCGAGCCCGAACTGGCGGCGGAAGCCCTTTCGCCGCTCCTTGCGCAAGGATTGTCCGCGGCTACGGGCCATTCAGGCGAGCATATGGAAGGCAAGGCGAAACCCGGGATCTCCCCCACTCGCGCTGAGGACTTCCCTCAGTGGTTCCAGAGCGTGGTGCGCGACGCCGAGGTCGCGGAGCTCGACCACGTGCGCGGGGCGATGGTCATCCGCCCCTGGGGCTATGGGATCTGGGAGCTCATGCAGCGGGCCCTGGATGACGGGATCAAGGAGACGGGCGCGGTCAACGCCTACTTCCCGCTGTTCATCCCCTTGAGCTATTTCGAGGAAGAGGCCAAGCACGTCGAGGGCTTCGCCAAGGAGATGGCGGTCGTGACGCACCACCGCCTCGAGCAGGGCGAGGACGGCTCGCTCCACCCCGCGGCCGAGCTCCCCGAGCCGCTGATCGTGCGCCCCACCTCCGAGACGATCATCGGCCGCTCGTTCGCGAAGTGGATCAACTCCTACCGCGACCTGCCGCTGATGATCAACCAGTGGTCCAACATCGTCCGCTGGGAGCTCCGTCCGCGGGTGCTGCTGCGCACGACCGAGTTTCTCTGGCAGGAGGGCCACACGGCTCACGCCACGGAGGAGGAGGCCCTCGAGGAGACCCGGCGGATGCTGCACGTCTACCGGGACTTCACCGAGACCCAGCTGGCGATTCCCGTGATCGCGGGCGAGAAGCCCGAGTATGAGCGCTTCCCCGGTGCGGAGATCACGCTCTCGATCGAGGCGATGATGCAGGACGGCAAGGCGCTCCAGTGCGGGACCTCCCACTACCTCGGCCAGAACTTCTCCGGCGCGATGGAGATGGAGTTCACGGACGAGGACGGCGAGCGGAAGCTCTGCTACACGACCTCATGGGGGCTCACTACGCGGATGATCGGCGCCGTGGTGATGACCCACGGCGACGACAACGGGCTGCGCGTGCCGCCCCGGGTCGCGCCGCGGCAGGTCCGGGTCGTGCCGATCACGCGGGATGACCCCACCGCGGTCCTCGAGGCCGCGCGAGAGCTGGCCGAGGAGATCGGCGGCCTCTCATGGGACGGCGAGGCGGTTCGCGCCGAGGTCGACACGCGGGAGCGCAGGCCGGCCGACAAGCGCTGGGAGTGGATCCGCAAGGGGGTCCCGGTGGTGATCGAGCTCGGCGAGCGCGACATCGAGGGGGGCGTGGTGACGATGACCCGCCGCGACGACCCCGAGCTCAGGCGAGATGCGGTTCCCCGCGATGGCTCCGCCGAGGCGGTGGTGGGTCTCCTCGGCGACATCCAGCTCGGCTATTACCAGGAGGCGAGCGAGCGGCTGCGCGAGCGGACCCGGGACGACATCACCACCCTGGACGAGTTCCGGGACTTCTTCTCGGGCGAGGAGACCGACTCGGGCGGCTTCGTCAAGGCGCCCTGGAGCGAGGAGCCGGAGACGATCGAGATCATGGGCAAGCTCGGGGTGAGCGCTCGCGTCATCCCCTTCGACGAGGAATTGCCTGCAAACGCGTCGTGCGTGATCACCGGCGGGCCCGCGCGCGTGATGGCGATTTTCGCCAAGGCGTACTAGCTTCTACGCCACAGGGGGCCCTGCGCATCGCCTGGAGGGCCGTGCACGCGAGCAGTGGGCCCACACAACCAGAGGAGTTCCGTCTCGCCCTCTCGCCCGACACCGAGGCGGGTTGGTACACGCGTCTGGCGCTCCGGGAGCGCCTCGCGGACTCTCTGCCCGCGCGGACTCTCATCGACCTGACCGCGGTCGTCACCGAGCTGGTCAACAACGCCGTCGCCAACGGGCCGCAGCGGCCGATCACCGTCGCGCTGGCCGTCGACCACGAGACGATTCGCGGTGAGGTGACTGATCAGGGCCACCCGGCCGCCGCCCTTCCGAAGCGCCGGGCAGCGACACCCCCGGGCGCCCTCGGGCTTCGGGTCGTAGACCAGCTGACCGCGCGCTGGGGCGTCGCCGCGGGAAGCACTCACGTCTGGTTCGAGCTCCCGCTCGATAAATCGGGCTGACTAGGCGCGCGTGAAGCGGCGGCCTGCGGTCGGCGAGGCCTCCTCGTCGAGCTCCGTGCGCTTCACCTTCACCGGCTTCAGGTAGGGCTCGCCCTCCTCCAGGTCGGGGCCCTCGCCGTCGGCGAGGACGCGCTCGGACTCAGTGGGGGTCTCCGCCTTCTCCATCTGGGCGATGCGCTCCGGTGTGAGCTCGCCGGCGTTCTCCTCCTCGATCTTCGCCAGCCAGTCCGCGCCCTCGCGTGACTTGGTCTCGTCGACATGAACCTTGCCGCGATCCAGGGACTTGTCGATCTCGGCGAACAGCGCGTCTACCAACTCGCTCTGCTTGACCTTCCGCAGGGGCTTGCCGTGGGCGAAGATCAGGCCTTCGTCCTTGGCGCCGGTGATGCCGAAGTCCGCGTGCGATGCCTCGCCGATCCCGTTGACGGCGCAGCCGAGGACCGCAACCTCGATCGGCTCGGTGTAGGCCTCGAGCCTCTGCTCGATGTCCGCGACGACCGTGTCCATGTCGAACTGCAGCCGTCCGCAGGTCGGGCAGGCGATCAGGACCGGGCCGCGCTCACGGAGATGAAGCGCTTTGAGGATCTCCCAGGCGACCTTGACCTCCTCCTCGGCGTGGAAGGTCGAGAGCGAGATGCGGATGGTGTCCCCCACCCCGTCGGCCAGCAGCGTCCCCAGTCCGACCGAGGACTTGAGCGAGCCCGACCACCTGGTGCCCGCCTCGGTGATCCCGAGATGGAGCGGGTACGGGATCTTCTCCGCGAGCAGCCGGTTGGAGGCGATCGTGTTCGGCACGTTCGTCGACTTGATGGAGACCTTGAAGTTCTCGAAGTCGAGCGACTCCATCAGCTCCACGAACTCAGCCGCGGCCTGGACGAGCGCCTCGACCGGGTTCCCGCGCTCCAGCTCGTGGAGGTGCTTCGGCAGGGAGCCGGAGTTGACCCCGATCCGCATCGGGACGTTCGCCTTGGTCGCCTTCTGGGCGACCTCGGCGACCTTCTCGCGGCCCCCGATGTTGCCCGGGTTGAGGCGGATGCAGTCCGCGCCCGCGTCGATCGCCTTCAGGGCGAGTGTGTGGTTGAAGTGGATGTCCGCGATCACCGGGATCGGCGACTCCTTGACGATCGTCTTCAGGGCCTCGACGTCCTTGTCACGCGGCACCGCGACGCGCACCAGATCCGCCCCCGCGTCGGCGACAGTGCGGATCTGCTCCATGGTCGCCTCGAGATTCGCGGTCTCCGTCTTGCACATCGTCTGCACGGCGACCGGCGCGCCGCCCCCGATCGGTACGTCGCGCACGAAGATCTGGCGCTTCGAAGCCACAGGCACAGGGTAGCTGTGGCCACCTGAGCGGCGTTTATGCGGTGTGAATCAGGGCGTTTTGCAGCGGACTTCGCAATCGGTCGAGTCCGGGGCAATCGCGATCTCCCTGTCTCCCGTAGGTGAGACCGAGGGAGAAGATCAGAGTGCGGAGAACAAGCCTCATGGTGGCGGCGTTCGTGCTCACCATCGTGGGCCTGTACGGAGTCGCCGCGAGCGCCAGCGCGACCTTCCACTTGATGAAGATCCGCGAGGTCTCCG